>DAITNE010000120.1:0-5883 GCA_036834765.1 Methylocella sp. | reverse complement strand
CGACGAAGCCGGCTTCGACCTGTTCGGCTATCCCGGCGACGTCATCTTTCCCATCGACGTGGAACTCACTGATGACAGCCGCCCCGCCGTTCTCGCGCTGTCGCTCGACTATGCGGTGTGCGGCGAGATTTGCCTGCCGGTCAAGGCCAAGACAGCGCTCACGCTGCCGGCAAGGCCTGGGGCTGGCGCCGCGGCGCCGGTCGAGTCGTCGCCAGAGGCTGCTTCCCTCGAAGCCGCTAGGGCGAAAGCGCCGCTGCGTCTCGACGCTGCGCAGCGCGATGCGAAATTCGCCATCGCGCGGGACGCGGGCGCGGTTCAACCGACCTGGCGGGTCCGCGTCAAGGCAGGGCCGGAGACTGCGGACGCGAATTCGACCGATCCGGATCGCGCAGCGGCGGATCTTTTCGTGGAGTTCCCGGAAGGGTGGTACTTCGAATCGAAAAAGACGGACAAGCCGAACGAGTTCCTGATCGTCGAAGTCGAGGCGCCTCCTCCGCAAGTCGCCGCGGCGGCGGCCAAAGGCGTGGCGGAGGGCGGCGCGAAAATCCCCGTGACGGTAACGTTGGCGCAGCCGCGACAAAGCTACGAATTTACGGTAGATCTCGGCATGTTTGCGGAGCGGCCATCGCTCGCCCACGCCGCCGAGCCCGCCTTGGCGAATGCGCCCGCTGGAGAGAAACAATGACAATCAAGACCGGCGACCGGATCCCCAAGGTCAGTTTCTCCGTCATGACCCCCGACGGTCCGGCGGTGCGCACGACCGATGAGGTTTTCAAGGGACGCCGGGTCGTGCTGCTTGGCGTTCCGGGCGCCTTTACGCCGACGTGCAGCAACACGCATCTGCCGGGTTTCGCCGAAAGGGTCGACGCGTTCAAGGAGAAGAAGATCGACGAGATCGCCGTCACCAGCGTCAATGACGTTTTCGTCATGGCCGCTTGGGCCAAGGATACCGGGACGGCGGACAGAATCAGCTTTCTTGCCGACGGCAGCGGCGATTTCGCGAGGGCGCTCGGGTTGACGCTCGATCTTTCCGAGCGCGGGCTCGGCGTTCGCTCGCAGCGTTATTCGATGCTCGTCGAGGATGGCGTCGTGAAAAAGCTGAATATCGAGGCGGCGCCCGGCAAAGCGGACGCATCGAGCGCCGAGGTTCTGCTGAACCAGATCTAGAGCGGGATGAGGAAAAGTGGGAACCGGTTTTCCGCCCGCATCCCGCTCTACAATTAGAATCGATCGCGTTCATGATTTTGGATTGTTTCAATCCAAAATCATCTTGATCTGATGACGAGCGCGCTTCAGCTCAATCTCGCGCCGTTCCCGCCCTCCCCCGTCGCTTTTCGCTTGGTCAAAAAAGGCGCCATGCCCTGGCGCGCCAGTTCGTCGGCGCGCTCGTTCATTTCATCGCCGGCGTGGCCCTTCACCCAGCGCCAGTCGATGTCGTGCCGCTCGGCCGCCGCCTCCAGCCTTTGCCAGAGCTCGACATTCTTGACGGGCTTCCTGTCCGCCGTGCGCCAGCCATTGCGCTTCCAGCCCGCGATCCAGCCGGTAATGCCGCCCTTCAGATAGTTTGAATCGGTATAGAGATGGACTTTGCAGGCGCGGGTCAGCGCCTCGAGCGCCATGATCGCAGCGGTCAGCTCCATGCGATTGTTGGTCGTCGCCGCTTCGCCGCCGCAAAGCTCCTTCTTGTGATCGCCGAAGGTCAGCACCGCGCCCCAGCCGCCCGGCCCTGGATTGCCGGAGCAGGCACCGTCGGTGAAGATCGTCACCTCGCGACTCATTTAGGATTGAGGCCCAGTTGCTCCGCCTCGCCGATGCGCTGATGAAACCGCAACTTGCCGATGTATTCGAGCGGATCCTTCGGACTTACCAGGGCGCCGGCCGGCACATTCAGCCAATCGATCAGGCGGGTCAGGGCGAAGCGCAAGGCGGCGCCGCGGGCGAGCACGGGAATCGCCGCCGCTTCCGCCGGGGTCAACCGGCGAACGCGCTGATAGCCTTCGAACAGAGCCGCCGCCTTGGCGATGCTGAAGGCGCCGTCGGGCTCGAAACACCAGGCATTGAGGCAGATGGCGAGATCGTAGGCGAGGTCGTCCGTGCAGGCGAAATAGAAATCGATCAGCCCCGACACATCATCGCCGAGGAAAAGAACATTGTCCGGAAAGAGATCGGCGTGGATGATTCCGCGCGGCAAATCCCGCGGCCATCTGGTCTTGAGAAAAGCCAGCTCCGCCGCGATGGCGGCGGCCAGGCCCGACTCGACGTCGTCGGCGCAAAAGCGGAGCGGCGCAAAGAGCTGCGGCCAGGCCGAAAGACTCAGGGCGTTGGCGCGCGAGCCTTTGAAATCGGCGGCGGCCTGATGCAGTCTGGCGAGCGCCTCGCCAATCCGCTCGCAATCGCCGACATCGGGCCGATTGCGGCAAACGCCGTCGAGAAAGGTGACGATCGCCGCCGGGCGCCCGGATAGCCGGCCGAGCGCTGAGCCCGATCGCGCCCTTACCGGCCGCGGGCAACTGAGGCCGCGCTCCGCCAAGTGATCCATCAGCGCGAGAAAGAACGGCAGGCTGTCCGCCTCGACGCGCTTTTCGTAAAGGGTCAGGATGAAGTAGCCCTTTTCGGTGTGGAGGAGGAAATTGGAGTTTTCGACGCCTTCGGCGATGCCTTTCAGCGCGCGAACGCGGCCAAGGTCATAGGTTTCGAGAAAGGCGGCGAGAGCCGCGTCGGAGACTTCGGTATAGACGGCCATGCGGCATCCGCTTGGGGACAAGGAACTGATTCCCGGGCTTCGCCGGGACAGCTGCGCCGGTGGTAGCCACAAGGGGGCGGCAGGTCAATTTGCGCCGGCGGCCACCAGATCGCGATGATTTCGGATTGGGTCAATCCAAAATCGTGAACGTCGTCGATTCCAGGAGTTTAGAGCGGGATGCGGGCGGAAAACCGGCTCCGCTTCTCTATTCAGGCGGCGGCGACCTCCGGATTTTGTGCGCGCGCGGCAAGCACGGCCGGCGCATCGGGCTGGATCACCCCGCAGGATACGATGAGCTTGAGGGCCTCGTCGGGCGCGATCGCGAGCTCGATGACGTCGCGCGCCGGCAGGAAGAAGTAAAATCCCGTGGTCGGATTCGGCGTACAGGGCAAAAACACCGAGACATAGGCCTCGTCAGGAGCGAGGTGCTCGCCGATGACCTCTCCGGGCGGCGTCGAAATGAAGACGAGAGACCAGGTGCCCTTGCCCGGAAATTCGATCAGCCCCACCTTCCGAAACGTCGCGCCCGATTGGGAGAAAACGGTCTCGAAAATCTGCTTCACGCTCTTGTAGATCGAGCGCACGACCGGCATGCGGGCAAGGATCGCTTCGCCGAGCCGGATCAGGCTGCGGCCAGCGAGATTGGCGGCGAGAAACCCAAGAAGGGTAAGCCCCAGAAAGACCAAGACGACGCCAAGGCCGGGCACGCGGAACGGCAGATAGGCGTCCGGCAAAACGCCCTTCGGCACAAGGCCGCGAACCCAGCTGTCGATGCTGTTTACGAACCACCAGACGATATAGGTGGTCACCGCAAGCGGGCCGGCGACGACGACGCCGGTCAGGAACCAGTTGCGGATCCGGGCGCCTATGCTGGGTCCCCGGATGAGCGGCGCGAGGTCGCCCGTTTGCGGTGGAAGTTGCGTCATGGTTCCCCCCCGGTCCCCCCCAACGGTTCCCTCAAGGCCTCAGTCGCCTGCAAGCCTGGTTCGCGACCGCCATCCTCTGGCCAAGCCCGCACCTGTCCAATCGCGATAGTGCGGCCGCGATAAATGCGATCGCAAGAAAAGAGCCGCGATTAAGGCATGCCGCCGCACAACGCGAAATGCACACGCCAGACCGGGGCATCGCCCGTTAACTGAAGTTTATAGCACACCGATGGCGGCGCCAGCGAGCCGGAACCAGCCGGACTTGCCGCTTAGCGCTTGCCAATTGACCTGCCGCCGCCCAAGGCCTTCGCTTCCGTTCAATGCCGTCTTGCAGGCATTCTGCCTAAAATCTGCGTGCCGGCGCGTCTCTTTCACGCCGGCTCGACGACCAGCGGCGCCCTATTTTCCGCCGGTCGGAGGCGAAGAAGCGGCTGGCACGCCCGGGGCGGGCGTCACGGGCGGCACGCCCTCGTTCATTTGGCCCGCGGCCGACCCTTTGTTCAACATGCCCGCGCTGTCATACATCTCGATGCAGGTCAAAATCTCGACATAGCTCGGCATGGGGGACAAGCCTTGCGCGAGGCAGGTGGAGCGGTTCTCCGGCTTGAAGCGCGACCAGTTCTGCTGAAGCTGCTTCAGCGCATCGTTCTCATCCTGCATGCAGCCTTTGTAGGCGAGCTTATTGTCGGTGCCGCTGAACGTCTGGGCCTCACGGCAGGATTGCTCGACGTCCAGCTTCGGCACGCCGGCACCGACCGCCTGCGCCGCGGAAATGACGGCGAAGAGCAAAAGCCAAGCCGACGACGCACAAAGGCGCTTCATGCAAATCTCCCAGACCGGCGGAGGTCTTCGCGTGCGCAACCCCTGCGTCGCCAGACGGGCAAGGCCGCAGCGGGAGCCGGTCGAACCCGCCCCCCTGATTTGGCCTCTGGCGGCGGAATAAGCAAGGCACCCGCCCGCAACCCGGCAGACCGCCAGCTTTCCAGCGGGTCCGGTCAGCCCCCCGCCCGATCCGCCATCAGCTGCGCGCGACGCGCGTCAATTGCAGACGCGAACCCTCTGGATGACCCAAGCATATCCAGTCCAGACCTGCTGCGGCTCGAACCAGCAGCGGGGCGGCGGCGGCGCATAAACCGGCGCGTAATAGCCGTAGCCCGGGGGCGGCGGCGGCGGAGCCCCGGCGATGGCGGCCCCGGCGATGGCCCCGACGGCGAGGCCACCCAGCAGGCCGGCGGCGACCGCGCCCCCATCCTGGGCCTGAGCCGGCGCAGAGATCGCAGCCAAAGAGGCCGCGGCCACGCTCAGAGCCACCGTGATTCTGATCGCCTTACCCAAATTCATCGGCATTGATTCCTCCGCATCTGACGCCGCAACGGCGCGATTTCAGTCAGCTTGATTCTGACCATTCATCGCGACAATATTAGGGTCGAAAAACAAACATGTCGTTATGCGGCAATTGGCCGTCGGGCTGGCGGCGGCGCGGCGCGGTTGCCAAAGACGCACCGCGCTGATAGAGGATCAGCGGTGCCGATTTCGTCAAAATTCGGGGCGGACTACACGTGAAATCAACCACATAGGAAGCTCGGAGGACCAAGTTTCCACGATCGGGCCTAGCGACGCGGGCCTTCCCCCCGCATTCCACTGACGGTTATGATCAATCGACAAGCGATCTTGACGGCGCCAAAAAGCGCGAAGCCGGTTTAGCTCAGCTGGTAGAGCAGCTCATTTGTAATGAGAAGGTCGCGGGTTCGATTCCTGCAACCGGCACCAATAAAATCAATAACTTATCGGCAATATCGCCTATCTCAGGTTGGCCGATTTTGCGATTGTCGCCACCCTGTCGCCACCAAAATAGGCTTCGTGAAAAATTGCTCGCGGTTTCTCGCCGCCAGCGTGCGAACCGCGATCCAATATCCGATCTCGCGACCGCTAACTGTATATTCGCCCGCATCTAGCTAAAGCCCGATGGCTATTCGGTGCCTGAATTTGGCTTCGCGTCGAACAAGCCATTCACGCTCATGACGCACGCTTTGATGGCCGCGCTCTCGCAACCCCGAACAAACGACACGTCCTAAGGCGCGCCGAGAATCGGAGCGCCACAAATCGCGGAAGCAGCAAAATTGATTCGGCGCTGGGGGCCGTCATCTCGGGCCACATGAGAGCCTGCGGCGAATCGCCTGGTGGGGAAGCACTCCGGTGGCGAAGCGGAGCGGG
>DAITNE010000119.1:0-5925 GCA_036834765.1 Methylocella sp. | reverse complement strand
ATCAAAAACGCCTCAAACCATGTTTCGCGGACCAGTGATTCCGGGTACTAGCCTTCCGCCCGCCGAAGAACATGCCGTCGGGGAAATCATACTGGCCGCCGGTGACCGCGGCCTGGAAGGCCGGCATGCCGCCATTGTCGGCGCGCCAGGCCTCCAGCGCGGCGTCCGCTCTGGCGCGACCCGGGCCATCCCAGTCGGAGGGGACCAGCTGATCATGGATTTGGGCGTAGCGCGGGTTACCGGGCGGCGGCTTGGAGAAGTCCCGGAAATTGCGGTTCAGATCCACATTGCCCTCGGTCACGCGGCGCAGATGGGAAAAGCCGTAGGGATTGATGGCGTGCACGAGCAACACCGCCACCGACTCCGGCCGGGCGTCGACGATGCGCTCCTCGATGAAACCGGTCTGGCAGCCAGAGCCGCAGAAGCCCTCGTTGCCATGGGTGCCAGAGACGGCGATGAACAAACGCTCCGCGTCCATGTCGCCGAAACGGGCCACATCGGCGGCAAGCTCCTCGCCGTTCGATCCTTTGGCATTGGGATTGACGTGACTCTCGATGGCGTCGCCGGCGGATTTCGCGGCGTTGAGGAACTTCAGGCGCGCTTCTGCATAGGTCGCCGAAAAATACTGCGGAATTCCCATGGGGCGCCTCAAAAACGATCCGCCGGTGATTCTGACCGTTCAGCCCGGTTGATCTTGCGGATCCTGAATCTTCAATTGAAAAAAGTTTTGCACAATAAGCGGCACGGTTAGGGCCGCGGAAAGCCGACGCGACGCATCAAGCGTAGCCTGCGCCATGTGCCTTGTCACCCTGGATCGCCCTTGTGGAAAAGCGATCGCGGACGGATGCGGCCCTGACGCGACGGCTTGTTATCGCGCCGCGGCGACACGATAGTTACGCCTGCCGGCGCGGCTCCTTGAGCGTTTTCGCCGCGCGGCGCGGCGGGCGAGCGATTGCGGGGATATTACGAATTCTTCGCCGGCGGCGGCATGGTCCGCGCGGGGCTTGGGCCGGGCTGGAGCTGCCTCTTCGCCAATGATTTCGACGCGAGGAAGAGTGCGGCCTATCGCGCCAACTGGGGCGCGGACGAACTCGTGACCGCCGACGTTGCGGCGCTGCGCCCGGCTGATCTCCCCGGGACCCGCGCGAGCCTCGCGTGGGCCTCCTTTCCGTGTCAGGATTTGTCGCTCGCCGGAGCGGGCGCCGGCCTCAAGGGCGCGCGAAGCGGCACGTTCTACGCCTTCTGGTCCTTGATGGAGCGCCTGATCGCCGAGGATCGCGCGCCGGACCTCATCGTGCTGGAGAACGTCAAGGGCGCGCTCACCTCGTATGGCGGCGCGGATTTTCGCGCGCTTCTTACTCATCTTCATGCCGGCGGCTACACGTTTGGGCCGATCATCATCGACGGCGCGCTGTTCACCCCGCAATCGCGCCCGCGCTTGTTCGTCATCGGCGTTCGCGCTGGGCTTGCCATCCCGTCTTATCTTAAAGGGGAGGGTGCCTCGCACTGGCATCCCGCCGCGGTGCGGACGGCGCATGCGGCGCTGCCGGCGCCCTTGCGGCGCGCTTGGATTTGGTGGGCGGTGCCGACGCCCGCCGCGCGGGAGACGCAGCTCGAGGATTTGATCGAGGACGATGCCGCCGTCGACTGGCATACGCAGGCGCAGACCCTGCATCTGATCGGCCTGATGAACGAGGCCAATCGGCGCAAGCTCGACGCGGCCAAAAGGGAAGGGCGGCGCGTTGTCGGCTGCATCTACCGGCGCACGCGCACCGATGCCGCCGGCGTCAGGCGCCAGCGCGCGGAAATAAGGCTCGACGGACTCTCGGGCTGCCTGCGCACGCCCGCCGGCGGCTCCAGCCGGCAGCTCATTCTGGTCGTCGAGGGCAGTCGCGTGCGATCGCGCCTCATCTCGGCGCGCGAGACCGCCCGGCTGATGGGCCTGCCCGATAATTATCGACTGCCCGCGAATTACAACGAGGCCTATCATCTGACCGGCGACGGCGTCGTCGTTCCGGTCGTTCGCCACCTCGCGGCGTATTTGCTGGAGCCGCTGCTCGCCCATCAGCGCATCAGCGCCGAGGCCGCCGAATGAGGGGAGGGGGCATGTACGAGGCGCCGAGCGAAGCCCGCAGCGCCATCATGCGCGCCGTCAAATCGCGCGACACGAAACCCGAAATGACGGTGCGCTCGCTCGCGCACCGGCTTGGATTCCGCTTTCGCCTGCACCGCAGGAGCCTGCCCGGTTGCCCCGACCTCGTCTTCGTCGCACGCCGAAAGGCGATCTTCGTCAATGGCTGCTTCTGGCACGGCCATGACTGCAAACGCGGCGCGCGCATGCCGAAAGCCAACGTGCCCTACTGGCGCGCCAAGATCGCCGCCAATCAAAGCCGCGACGCAAGGGTGCGGGCCGAGCTTGCGGCGGCGGGCTGGGAGAGCCTCACCGTGTGGGAGTGCGAGACAAGGGATGCGGAGGCCCTGCGCGCGAGGCTGCTCAATTTTCTGTCGGGCGGCTCATCCTTCGAGACGCCGCTTCGCGGCTCCTGAGGATGAGGGTTTGCTCCTGGCGGGCGAGGGGATGCGCCGATGAGCGGCGCGGCGCGACGCCAGCCTCGCGCCAGCTCCACTCGTTAACCTTGATATCGCAAGCGGATTCGGGTTTTGCGGGTGTTTCGCGCCGCCCGCGGGTCGAATTCCAGAGACTGTTGCACGAATGCACAAGCCTTTGATTATCTGACCGTTTTTATGCTTCAGGAGGGTCTCGCAAGGCCCACGCGAGTGGGCGCCGCAGCCAAATTCCAGTCGGCTTCTCCAAATCCTCGTGCATAGTGCCGTTAAGGCTTCGTCAACAACGGGGTGCGAAACACCCGGACGGGGCTGTGGCCTTTTTCACCTTTGCGGCCGCGTCGCGGAGCAAAGCCGGAAGCAAACAGGACATGCGCATGGTGGCGAAACGCCTTTTGTGTTCCGTTACCCAGGGCTTGGCGTTTCGCTCCCTTTTTCCATTTCGCGCGCCGCGCAGAATCTTTATGATGGCGCTCGCCGGCTGCGCGGCCGGCTTGGGCGGTTGCGCCCAGCAGCCGCAATTCCAGCACCTTGCGGCCAATTCCAAGGAATATTTTCCCTCGTCCAAATACGGCCCGGCGAGCCAGCGCGTCGTCGCCGACGGCGAGCCCGTCCCGCACGGCGGCGGGGCCTATATGGTCGGCAAGCCCTATTCGGTCGCGGGCCACACCTATTATCCAAGCGAGAAACGCTACGCCGCCGTTGGGCTTGTCTCCTGGTATGGCGACGCCTTCCATGGCCGGCGCACCGCCAATGGCGAGGTCTACGATCGCGACGGCATCACCGCCGCGCATCCGACCATGCCGCTGCCGTGCTATGCGCGCGTGACCAATCTTTACAACCATCGCTCCATCATCGTCCGGGTCAATGATCGCGGGCCCTTCGCGGCGAATCGGATCATGGACGTCTCGCGCAAGACCGCCGAGGCGCTGGATTTCCGCGAGATAGGCACAGCCAAGGTCAAGGTCGAATATATCGGGACCGCGAGCCTCGACGGATCGGACGACGAGAAATTGCTCGCCACGCTGCGCCTCGACGGACCGGCGACGCTCGATGGCGATGTGCCCTCCATGGTCGCCGACGCAGGGCCGCAGCCCGTCGCGGTGGCCGCTCTCGATCCGCGCGAATCAGCCGCGCCTGGCCGCCAGCGCGCCGCGACGGCTGAGGATGACGAGCCGACCGCATCGATTGCGAAAAGCGTGAAATTCGCGGGCTCCGCGCCGCTGCCGCCGCCGCGGCCCTATGATCTCGGCGCAAGAGCGCCCGCCTCAGGCCGCCTGCATATGGCCGCGCGGACGAAGGACGCGGAATAGGTTCGAGCGACCCCTGCGTTCGCCGGCAGCGACGGGTCCGAGACCGCAAATGACCTACGACGACTACAACGCGTTTTGCCGCGCTCTTCCCGCTACGAGCCATGTGATCCAATGGGGGGGATCGCATGTGTGGAAAGTCGGCGGCAAGGTTTTCGCGATCGGCGGTTGGGACGAAAAGAACCCCGCCTTCACCTTCAAGGTGAGCGACATCTCCTATGAATTGCTGAAAGATCAACCGGGCCTGCGCCCGGCGCCATATCTTGCCTCGCGCGGCATGAAGTGGATCCAGCACTATGCCGAACCGGGACTCTCGGACGTAGAATTGAGAGACTATATTCGTCGATCGCATCGCATCGTCTCTCTCGGTCTGACCAGGAAGAAACAGCGCGAGCTGGGACTCAACGAATCATAGCTGCGAGCCGACCGTCGTCGGGCCGCCCGAAACTCACCTTGATTGCGGCGGCCGGCAAAGCCACATAAATTAGCGCATGATATATTCGCCCTCGATTGGCGGCTGCCAGCGCTCCGCCTGAAAAACTTTGGCGCAGGCGCGGAAAGGCTCAGTGTGATCGCACAGCTCAAGGCGCTCCGGACTTCGCCGTTCTGGGCGCTTCTGCGCTTTGGCGCGGCAATCATCAGCCTCGCGCCGCTCAACAGCGCCTTCGCGCAGACGATCGAGACGAGCGTCCCGCACGCCATTCTGATCGACGCCGATACGGGAAGCGTTCTCTTCGAGAAAGACGCGGACGCGCCGGTGACGCCCGCGTCCACCGTGAAAACCATGACCGCCGAGGTCGTCTTTCACGAACTCACCGAGGGCCGAATCAAGCCCGACGATCAATTCCTCATCTCCGAGAACGCCTGGCGCACCGGCGGCGCGCCGGCGCGCGCCTCGAGCATGTTCGCGGCGCTCAACAGCCGCGTGCGGGTCGAGGACCTCATTCGCGGCCTCGTCATCGATTCAGGGAACGATGCGGCCATCGCGCTGGCCGAAGGGGTGGCGGGCTCGGAAGGAGCCTTCGCGACGCTGATGATGAAACGCGGCCGCGAACTCGGCCTGACGCGGTCCGTCTTCACCAACTCCTGGGGCAAGGATGATCCCGAACAGAAAGTCACCCCGCGCGAGATGACGCTTCTCGCCGCGCATGTGATCCAGACCTATCCCGATTTCTATAAATATTTCGGCGAAAAGGAATTTCTCTGGAACAAGATCAAGCAGACCAACCGCAATCCGCTTCTGACGATGGACATCGGCGCGGACGGCCTGAAAACCGGCAATATCGACGCCAGCGGCTATGGCCTCATCGGCTCGGCCGTTCAGAATGGCCAGCGGCTGATTCTCGCGCTTTACGGCGCGGCCAGCGCCAAGGAACGGGCGGACGAGGCGCGCAAGCTGTTCCTCTGGGGGTTCCGGTCTTTCGATTCAAAGACGATCTTCGCCGCCGGCGAGGTCATCGGCGCGGCCAAAGTTTATGGCGGGGCCAGCTCCGACGTGCCTCTTGTCGCGGAGCGCGAGGTGAAAATTCTGCTGCCGCGAAACGGCGCCGACAGATTCACCGGCCGCATCGTCTATGAGGGTCCTCTGATGGCTCCTGTGGAGGCGGGCCAGCAGATCGCGCGGCTGAAGATCAGCCGCGGTTCGACGCAGGTGCTGGATTTGCCGTTGAAGACCGCCGCCTCGGTCGAGGTCGGATCGCTCCCGCGCCGCGCGATGGACGCCGGGCTTGAATATGCCGGCGGCCTGTTTCGCAAATATGTCGGCAGCAAATTCGAGAAGAAATTCGTCTCCAGCCAATGAGCGAACCCCAGACGAAAGCCGGCGACGGCGCAGCGCGCCTGCGCGGAAAACTGATCACGCTCGAAGGCGGGGAGGGCGCCGGCAAGTCCACCCAGATCGGCCATCTGTTGCGGCGCTTGCGTGCGGCCGGAATCGAGGCGATCGCGACGCGCGAGCCTGGCGGCTCCGAGGGCGCCGAGATTTTGCGCAAGATTCTTCTGTCGGGGGTAGTTAAGCCGCTCGGCCCGGCCGCCGAGGCGATTCTTTTCG
>DAITNE010000118.1:0-5943 GCA_036834765.1 Methylocella sp. | reverse complement strand
GCCAACGAGTGACGAACGCTCAGCGCGCGTCAGACCGACCGATCATCTTCCGTTCATTTCACACCATTCATACAGGAGAGACGGTCTACAACGCAGGCAGAGCAACGGGGCGCCGTCCAACGGGTGGACGCAAGATCCGCCTCCAAGGCCCAAGCACGGAGAAGACACATGCCTCGATGGAAAACGATTGCTGCTGCTGTCGCGATAATGGCGAGCGTCGCAGCAAGCGGCGTGTCCCCCGCCGCGGCGACGCCAATGGTCAATCTGGGCGCGCTCGCGCACGGCGACGGAGCCACGCAGATCCAACAAGCCCAGTTTGTCTGGGGCGGACGCCAATTTTGCTGGTATCCGGGTGGCTGGAATGGACCCGGCTGGTACTGGTGCGGCCACGCCTGGCGGCGCTGAATCGGCTGGGGCGCCCCCGTAGGCTGGCATGGCTAGCGCCCACCCGGCCATATTCACCATCGTCCTCCCCATCACCGGCCGGGCTGGAACGGCGGCCATCACAGGGCCGGCGCGCCGGGCGGCGGCCCTCACAGGCCAGGCCCCAATAGGCCGGGCGGCGGCAGACCCGGCGGCGGGCATCACGGCGGCGGCAGACCCGGCGGAGGCGGCAGACCCGGCGACCGACGTTGATTCAGCGGCGACTCTCCGCCCGATTTGATGCGCCGCAAGGCCCTGAAAATACTTGCAGCGCATAAACATCGGGCGCGACGAACGCGATCTGCAAACCCGCGTTTGCGCCTCCCCTTGGGCGCAATCGCTTCGAATTGATCGATCGCGTCCATTTTCCTCGCGTTTTTCACATGTTCCCGCGCGAGTCTTGGCAGCTTTTTCTGGAAATCGGCAGTTCAACCGTTTTAGGGCGGCAACATCTAAGGAGAGGCACTATGCATCGAATGATGTCCATAACGGCCGCGGTCGCGCTGGCGGCGAGCGCGACGCTCAGTGACGCTCAAGCCGCGCCGGCGCCTTACCTCGACTTGCAGGGCGTTGAAGCCAGCGACAGCGCTCTGGCGATCGAGAAAGCCCAGTATTACTGGGGCGGCCAGAATTATTGCTGGTATCCTAACGGCTGGAGAGGTCCCGGCTGGTATTGGTGCGGCTACGCCTTCTCTTACGGCTATGGCGGCGGCTGGCATGGCGGTTACCCTGGCTGGCACGGCGGCGGCGTGTACCATGGCGGCGTGTACCGTGGCGGCGTATATCGCGGCGGCGGCTTCCATGGCGGCTACCACGGCGGCGGCGGCTTTCACGGCGGCGGTCGCCGCTAAATCTGGAGCCGAGGGCGCGCGATCGATCCATCCGTCGCGTGTCACCGCCCCTCGCGCGTTTTGACGACGCCGTCGATCAGGTTGTTTTCGAGCAGCCAGGCCGGCGTCATCTCTCGCCGCGGGGGTCGAAGGCGCGCGGGCGTCGCCGTGATCTGCCGATCCATATCGCGCAGCGCGGCGCGAGCTTCATCGAGGCTAGCCCGGCGAAACCGGCAGCTCTCGCCGGGCCGCATCTGGGCGAGGCGGCCAATGTCGGCCAAGATGACATTCCCGAGCTTTGGATAGCCGCCGGTTGGCTGTCGATCGGCCATCAAGACAAGCGGCGCCTGATCCCCCGCGATCTGGATGGCGCCCAGCGCCACGCCGTCAGACACAATGTCGTGACCTCGCGCATGGGCGACGGCCGCGCCCTCGAAGCGATAGGCCATGCGGTCGGCCGCCGCCGTCAGCGTGAACTTTGCTTCAAAGAAGCTTGCGAGCGCCTCCGCCGAGAAATAATCGTCCTGGGGGCCTAGCACGACGCGAATCGGATCGAGCCCGCCGCTAAGCCAGGGCGCGTCGATCGCAGCGTCGGCAGCGGGCGCGAAGACGCGGGTTGGCCCGACCGGCAGAATGTCGCCGGCGCGCAGCATGCGTCCCTCAAGCCCGCCGATCCCCGATCGCACATGGGTCGCCCTGCTTCCCATCACGGCGGGCGTACCAACGCCTCCAGCAACGCCAAGATAGGCCCACGCACCGCTTTTCCCAGCCCGCGCGGAGAGGATTTCGCCGCGACGCAGGATGAGCCGCGCTGCCGCGGGCAGCAGTTGTCCATCACATCTCCAGTCGAAGGCGCCGCCGGCGAAGGCGACCATGAGAGGAGCATCCTCCGCGCCGACGCTGAGGCCGCCCACCGAAACCTCGATCGCCGCGGCTCCTGGATCATTATCGAGGGCGAGAGCGACGGTTTGAAAGGCCGTCCAGTCCATCGGCCCGGCGGGGGTCACGCCATAGCGCAGATAACCATGCCGCCCGGGGTCCTGGATGGTCGCACCGGGACCGGCGGCGAGAATCCTAAGTCGCGCCAAATCGCCGTTCCGCCGTTGTTTGCGCATCGACGCACATTTGAGCAAAGGCCGCCGCGTCAATTCGTTCGAATTGGATCGTGTCGCCAATATCGGCGAGAACCATGGGCTCACGCCTCCAATCGAACACGCGCGCCGGGGTCCGGCCGATCTGGTACCAGCCGGTCGGCATGCTGATGCTGGCGATCAACGCTTGGCCGCCAGCGACGAGCAGCGATCCCGGCGGCACGGGCGGCCTCGGCACCGCGCGGCGCGGAATGGCCAGCGCCTCCGGCAGGCCGCCAAGGAAGGTGAAGCCCGGCGCAAAGCCATACATATACACGCGATAAAGCGCGCCGCTGTGCAGGGCGACGATCTCGTCCTGCGACAGGCCGAGGCGTGACGCCACCTCGCCGAGATCTTCGGCGAAGGGCGGATCGTAGCAGACGGGAATGCGCCAATGGCGCGGCGGTTTGCGCGCTGCGCCGGATGAGTCCAGCCGCGCGACCGCGTCGATCAGCGCCGGCGTCGAGGTGCGCCTCGGATCGAAATGAATCATCAACGAGCGATAAGTCGGCACGGTCTCGATCACGCCCGCAAGATGGGCCGCCGCAACCGCTTCGTCGAGAGCGAGAACGCGGTCATGTATGGCTACATCGATCCTCTCGCCGAACTCGACGACGAGCGCGCTTTCGCCGGCGGGAAGATAGCGCGGTGCGATGGCGTCCGTCATGTCCGCGGCCGAGCGAATGGCGCGAGTTTTACACTCGCGGCCTCCAGACGCGCGCGAACGGCACCCGCCATGGCGGCGGCGTTCGGATGATCGCCATGGACGCAAATCGAATCGACGCCAACCCCGATGCGCTTGCCCGATTGCGTGATGATCGCGCCCGCCGCGACCATGGCGAGCGCGCGGTCGGCGATCGCTTCGATGCCGTGCAGAACCGCGCCGGGCGCAGACCGCGGAGCGAGAAGCCCCGCATCGGTATAGGCCCGGTCGGCGTAGACTTCGCGCGCGACCCTCAAGCCCTCGGCGCGGGCCGCCGTCTCGAGATGCGTGCCGGCGATGGCAAGAAAGTCGAGGCGCGCATCGACGGATTTGACGGCGCGGACGACCGCCTGAGCGACATCGCGTTCGCTCGTCGCAAGGTGGCTCAGCGCGCCATGGATCTTGACGTAGGACAGATGGCAGGCCGACAAAGCCGCAACGCCCTGCGCGGCGCCGATCTGATAGGCGATCAGCTTCTCGATCTCACCGAGGCTGAACTGCTGGGCGCGGCGCCCGAATCCCGAGAGATCGGGATAGCCGGGATGGGCGCCGACGGCGACGCCCTTCGCCTTGGCGGCTTCGAAGGTCGCCGCCATAATATATGGATCGCCGGCATGAAAGCCGCACGCGACGGATGCGCTCGTCACAATATCGAGCATGGCGGCGTCATCGCCGATCGCGTAGGCGCCAAAGCCCTCGCCGCAGTCGCAATTGAGATCGACGGAGAGCGCGACGGCGGTCATTGCGCGCTCTCGCGATGCTCTCGCCGGTCGTCCGCGAATTCGCCGCGCAGCGCGCACGCGCCAATGGCCGCGACATGAGGCCGCAGGCCAACCTCCGCCGCCAGTTCGTCGATGCATTTCTGGCCAATCATCGTGGAATCCATATCGGCCGCGAGCAGCTTCTTGGGCCCGTTTTGGGCGGACTGCACGATAACACCGACAGGGGCCCCGTCGAGAGCCTCCCGCGCGCCATCCGTCGACTATTCCAGACTGTCTTGCAGGACGGGCGCACAGGCAATGTCAGCGGCGATCCTGGATCCAGCCAGAACGGTGGCTTGGCCCGGGGAGCCCGGCGCAGGGTTTCGAGCGGATTTTAGGCTGGTGCCGCCGGGGGCCGTGCGGCAACGCCGATGTCTACCGGCGGGACGCTCTACAGCGAAGGCGGCCTTTGTTTCAGACGCGCATCGATCAGCATATTGGCGATCGTCATGCGGCGCGCGGCGCCGAGCCTATGGGCGGGCTCGAAGCGATCTGGATGGTTTTTCTTGGCGAAATCGCGCCGGATGCGCCGGAGATCGACGATAGCGAGATCCGCGCGAAGCCCGAGTTCCTCGGCGATCGTCTCGTCTTCGCTCTTTTGCGCGCAGGCTTCCTGCGGTTTCGGCTTCGGCGCGGCCGACTTCGCAGTCGCGGGCTGCTCCCGGGCGGACCGGACCGATCCTAGAGCTGACGCCAGGACGCCGGCGCCGGCCCGCCATCCCCCCTGGATGTGGCCGAGCAACCGCCGGATTGGGCCGGACCGCGGCCGCCGGGAGAGGGGCCTGTTCGACGGTCCCGGGCCGTTTCGGGCATCGCGGCCGCGCCCGCCGGCCCGGAAGGCCCCGGAGCCTGCAGCGCATCAGCCTCGCCAGGATAGGGCTCGGACGCCGGACGCGACGGATCGGGCGTCGCGCTCCGCCAACTGACTATCGAATCCTCCAGCTTCCAGCGCGACCGTTCGCCGGCGCCAGTCTGTTTCGGCTCCGCCGCCGCCGCCACGCGTTGCGCCATCTGCGCGGCCGACGCGCGCATCCGCGCGGATTGTATCCAAGATACATCCATGCCAGGGGGCGTTTTCGCGTCGCTGGACGGAGGCGCGCCCGGCGGCGGGGCGATCGGCGCCTGCGCCGAGCCCGGCGAGGATTTCTCCAAAAGCCGCGGAATTCGTCTTCTTCGTGTAGACCATGGCCGCTGATCCGCTCTAATCGCCGTTTGAAATTCCGTCTCGCAGTCTGCCGGCCGCCGGTTGAATTTGCGTTAAATCGACCTCGCGGGCCGAAGGCGAGGGGCTGCGCCGACAGGCGGCTCACGGAACTGTCAACAATTCGTCGGGATTGTCGTGGCAGTATGCGGCCCCTCGCCGGCGCGACCCGTTTTGGAGAGCGGATCCAAAAATAACGAAGGCTTCACGGACGCCTCCTTAAACCGGACCATGCCATAAACCGGCTCAATGCTGCCAATGGAGAAAATAATGAAGACGCGCCTGTCTCTTTTTATGACCGTGGTGCTCGCCTCGGGCTTCACCCTCGCCGCCGCCAACGTCTATGCGCAAGAGCCGCACCCGGGCGTGGCGCCGCCGCCCGGCATGGGCATGGACGTGGAAGGCCATGGGGTGCCCCATCCGCATTTTTCGCCCGCCGATCGCGCCGCCTTTTTCGACGCGCACATCGCCGGGCTGCATGCCGGCCTCACATTGACCCCTGACCAGGAAAAACTGTGGCCGCCGGTTGAAGCCGCGCTGCGCGCCGGCGCGAAGAGCGCCGAAGATCGAATGGAGAATGCGCAGACGGCGCCCCACCCGGCCAACGCCATCGCCTGGCTGCGCAAATTGAGCGATGAGGATATCGCCAAGGGCGAAACGCTGAAGGCTCTCGCCGACGCCGCCGCCCCGCTTTATGACAGCCTGACCGACGATCAGAAGCACCGGCTGCCGTTTCTCCTGCACGGCATCCGGCCGCATGGATTCGGAGGCCTCGGCCCGCAAGGCGATCATCACGGCGATCATGACGCCGACGAGGGGCACGGCGAGCCTGAATAACCGACTGCTGGATCAAATCTGAGCGCCGACCGGATCGATTCTTTAGGGAGTTGATCCG
>DAITNE010000117.1:0-5959 GCA_036834765.1 Methylocella sp. | reverse complement strand
CCGAAAGTCGCAACCGGCGCATTATGCCAGGAAGGCTCCGCGGTCCGGATCGACTGACGGAAAGCTGCGAGGCGCGGGCAGAGCGGGCAATCGCGATCAGGCTCGCGCCCAATCTCGGTCGCCGCGGCGGCGTGGCTTTCGCTCACTCCAGACTGTCATCCGCCAGTTCCGGATCGAACTGCTCGACAGGAGGCGGCGCCCGGCGATCGGGTCCCCGATGCGCGCGTTCGGACCGTTCGCCCGAATCCCGGCCGATTTTCGCGGCGAGATGAATGATATCGATGAATTCATCGGCCTGACGGCGCAGTTCGTCCGCGACCATCGCGGGCTGGGTCGCGTTCGTGGATACGACCGAAACGCGGACGCCTTTCCTCTGCAGCGCTTCGACAAGGGACCGGAAGTCGCCATCGCCCGAGAACAAAACGATCTGGTCGAGATGATCGGCCATCTCCATCGCGTCCACGGCGAGTTCGATGTCCATATTGCCCTTGACCTTGCGGCGGCCGAGCGAATCGATGAACTCCTTCGTCGGTTTGGTGACCACCGAATAGCCGTTGTAATCGAGCCAATCGACCAGCGGACGGATGGACGAGTATTCCTGATCCTCAACGAGAGCTGTGTAATAATAGGCGCGAATTAATTTGCCTCGGCTCTGAAACTCTTTCAACAAACGCTTGTAATCAACGTCAAAACCAAGGGATTTCGCCGTCGCATAGAGATTGGCGCCATCAATGAAAAGCGCAATCCTGTCTTGATCAGCCATGATTTTACTCTTCAAAACTGTGATTTCTGTTCATTCTTCAAAGCTTGAACTTGCGTCTCGATCGAAAACAGAAATCAGGACATTCAACCGACGCGTTAAACGAGGCGTAATTCAATTTATAAGGTGCGTGAAGAGGCTCGGGATGTTTTTAATAAAATGTGATAATCAGCAACCTCCAGCTGTATCATCAAGTGCGAGTGCGTAAAAAGGGTAGGCCGGAGCCGATCCTTTACACCGATTTCACAAAATTGTCACGTCGCGCGACACGCGTGGCGACAGGTTCTGGAATTAGTCTAAATTGCGATTTTAGAGTCGCCCCGTTTCGAGAGGGAGTCAACTGAGAGGAAACAATTGCGACCAGGAGGAATTATTTGCGATGTTTGATGGTCGCCTACGATCGTGACAAAATCACGTCACAGAGGTGGAAATATTCCGATCCGTTAAAATAGCGCGTTTCCTGAGATTGGCGAAGTTCGGCGCCTTGTTCAGGACGCGGGCTGGAAGTTCGGACTTGCCAGCGGCGCGGATTAAAGGATAGATCGGTTTCAATCCCGAAATTCTACTCAAACAAGGAGCGAGCGCTCTATGGCCCGCGTCACCGTTGAAGATTGCGTCGATAAGGTGGAAAATCGTTTTGAGCTCGTGCTGCTCGCGAGCCATCGGGCGCGCATGATCTCGGCTGGAAGTCATATTACGGTTGACCGGGACAATGACAAGAATCCGGTCGTCTCGCTACGCGAGATCGCCGATTCGACTTTGGCCCCGGAGGATCTCAAGGAGGATCTGATCCAGTCGCTGCAGAAGCATGTCGAAGTGGACGAACCCGAACTCGAAGCCGTTCCGGCGCTTTCTTCGGCGCCGCAGGATTCGCGTCCGGACAGCGGCGCAGACATCCAGTTCGACCGCATGACCGAGGAAGACCTTCTGCGCGGGCTCGAAGGCTTGGTGCCGCCGGCCGAAACCGAGGACGACGGCGACTGAGCGCCGCTCCGGGGCGTCGTTTCCCGCCGCGTTCGATGATCCAGCCTTTGTCTCGCGTCGCGCCGACGACGCGATGTTGCGCCAAAACAGCCGCCTGGCGAACCGTTTTCATGTTTCCGCCGAGCGTAAAAATGTTCTAATATTCAACGGGCGGCGGCGCGCGGCGTCGATCGGCTCTTTTGGCGAGCGTGGGGCGCGGCGCATCTAGACCACGCTCAGGCCTCACGAGGCGGATCGACCAAAGACCATGATGCGGCAATATGAACTCGTCGACCGGGTGCGTCGCTATAACCCGCACGCCGACGAAGTGCTGCTCAATCGCGCCTATGTCTACGCCATGAAGGCCCATGGCGCGCAAAAGCGCGCCTCGGGCGATCCCTTTTTTTCTCACCCGCTCGAAGTCGCCGCCATCCTGACCGACATGAAGCTCGACGACGCCACCATCGTCGCCGCTGTGCTGCATGATACGATTGAGGACACCGATTCGACGCGGGAGGAAATCGACCGGCTGTTCGGCGCCGATATCGGCCGCCTCGTCGATGGCCTGACCAAGCTGAAGAAGCTCGATCTCGTCTCCAAGCGCGCGGCGCATGCGGAGAATTTTCGCAAGCTCCTGCTCGCCATCGCCGCCGATGTCCGCGTCCTCCTCGTCAAGCTCGCCGACCGTCTCCACAATATGCGCACGCTGCATTTCGTGCCGTTGGAGAAGCGGGCCCGGATCGCCGAGGAGACTCTCGACATCTATGCGCCGCTGGCGGGACGCATGGGCATGCAGGGCATGCGCGATGAACTCGAGGATCTCGCTTTCCGGCATCTGATGCCGGAAGCCTATGCGATGATCGAGGCGCGGCTGGAGGAGCTTCGCCGCAAGAACGGCAAGATCATCGCGAAAATCGAGAAGGAGCTAGCCGACGAACTCGCGGCCCGGGGCATAAAGTCCGATGTCGAGGGGCGCCAGAAACAGCCCTATTCGGTGTGGCGCAAGATGGAGCGCAAATCCATCGCCTTCGAGCAATTGTCCGACATTTTCGGATTTCGCGTCATCGTCGAGAACGTCGAGGACTGCTATCGCGTCATCGGCGTCGTCCACACCAAATGGGCGGTCGTGCCGGGTCGCTTCAAGGATTACATCTCGACGCCGAAGCAGAACGACTACCAGTCGATCCACACCACCGTCGTCGGCCCCGGCCGCCAGCGGGTCGAGCTTCAGGTGCGCACGGAGGCGATGCAGGACATCGCGCGCTACGGCATCGCCGCGCATGCGCTATACAAGGACGGCCGCATCTCCGACCGCGAGACCCTGACCAGCGAGAGCCGGGCCTATCAATGGCTGAGGCGCACCATCGAAATGCTCGCCGAGGGCGATACGCCCGAGGAGTTTTTGGAGCACACCAAGCTCGAACTGTTTCACGATCAAGTGTTCTGCTTCACGCCGAAGGGGCGCCTGATCGCGTTGCCGCGCGGCGCGACGCCGATCGATTTCGCCTATGCGGTGCATACCGACGTCGGCAACTCCGCGGTCGGCGCCAAGATCAACGGCTTGCATGCGCCGCTTCTCTCCGAGCTGCAAAACGGCGACGAGGTCGAGATCACGCGGGCCAAGGACCAGGCACCGCCGGCCGTATGGGAGAGTCTCGTCGTCACCGGCAAGGCGCGCTCCGCCATCCGCCGGGCGACGCGCGAGGCCGTGCGCTCGCAATATGCCGGGCTCGGGCGCCAGATCGTCGCGCGCGCCTTCGAGCGGGCCGGCAAGCCCTATGCGGAGGACAAGCTCAAAGCCGTGCTGCCGCGGCTGGCGCGGGCCAATGTCGAGGACGTCCTCGCCGCCGTCGGCCGTGGCGAGATGTTCTCGGGCGACGTCGTCAAGGCCGTCTATCCGGAGTTCACGGAAGAGCGCAAGGCGGCGGCCGCGCGACCGCGCGGCGAAGGCGGCTGGTTCGGCATGAAGAAGGGGTCCGGCCTCGTCTTCAAGATGCCGGGCGAAGGCGGCGAGGAGAAGCACGACCGGTCCATTCCCATTCGCGGCCTGCATGGCGAATTGCCGGTGCGCTTCGCGCCGAACGGCGGCGCGGTGCCGGGCGACCGCATCGTTGGCATACTGACGCCGGGCGAGGGGATCACGATCTATCCGATCCAGTCGCCCGCGCTCACCGCCTTCGACGAACAGCCCGAACGCTGGCTCGACGTGCGCTGGGACGTCGAGGAGGGCGGACATGAATTCTTCCCGGCCCGCATCGTCATCACCGCGATCAACGAACCCGGCGCCCTCGGCACGATTTCCAGCGTGATCGGCGATCACGCCGCCAATATCGACAATATCGTGTTCCGGCCGCTCTCGGCCGATTTCCGCGAAATGACCATCGACGTCGAGGTCAATGATTTAAAGCACCTGAACAGCATCATCTCGAATTTGCGCTCGCGCTCGGTGGTCAGCAAGGTCGAGCGGGTGAACGGGTAGGGTGTTTCACGTGAAGCTTTTTGGGCGCGCGCAGATATTCGAGCGCCGCCGGACCGCCGGGGGATGCCGCAAGGCCTCTTTCGTGATAGGCGAACCGCTCCGAACGGATCAAAGGCCGATTGTCCATGCCGCGTAGCCCCCGCCTTGGCGTCAACATCGATCACGTCGCCACCCTGCGCAACGCGCGCGGCGGGGCGTTTCCCGATCCCGTGCGCGCGGCGCTCGTCGCCATCGCCGCCGGCGCCGACGGCATCACCGCCCATCTGCGCGAGGATCGCCGCCATATTCGCGACGACGATATGGCGCGGCTGAAGCGCGAGATTTCGACGCCGCTGAATTTTGAGATGGCGGCGACGGATGAGATGGTGGCGATCGCTCTCGATACGCGCCCGCACGCCTGCTGCCTGGTGCCGGAGAAGCGCAGCGAGCGCACGACGGAAGGCGGCCTCAATGTCCTCGATGGCCATGACCATCTGAAAATCGTCACCACGGAGTTGGCTCGGGCCGGCGTGCGCGTCTCCCTCTTCATCGAGCCGGGCCTTGGCGCCGTGAAGGCGGCCGACTCGGTCGGCGCGCCCGTCGTCGAACTGCACACCGGCGCCTGGTGCGATGCGCTGACCCATGGCGAGAGCGAGCGCGCGGCGCATGAATTCGCCCGCCTCAAGGCCGCGGCGACTCTCGCCGCCGACCTCGGCCTCGAATGCCACGCCGGCCACGGGCTTGATTTCTCCACCGCCGAGACCATTTCGGCGCTGCCTGAGATCGCCGAACTGAATATCGGGCATTATCTGATCGGCGAGGCGATCTTTATCGGCCTTCACGCGGCGATCGCCCGGATGCGGGCGGCGATGGACGCCGGACGCTCCAGGGCGGCGGGTTAAGAGCAGGTCGAGGGCGAATCGGTCGAATGATCATCGGTTTCGGAAACGATCTTTGCGACATCCGGCGCATCGAGGATTTGCTGGCTCGCTTCGGCGAACGCTTCGCCAACCGCTGCTTCACCGAAGTGGAGCGCCGCAAATCGGACGGCAGGGTGTCGCGGGCCGCGTCCTACGCCAAGCGCTTCGCCGCCAAGGAGGCCTGCTCCAAGGCGCTCGGCACGGGCCTGCGGTTCGGCGTCGCCTGGCGCGAAATGGGGGTCGTCAACCTGCCTTCGGGCAAGCCGACCCTCACCCTGACGGGCGGGGCCCTGAAGCGGCTCGCAATCCTGACCCCGCTCGGTTGCCGCGCGGTCCTGCATCTGACGCTGACCGACGAATACCCGTGGGCGCAGGCGCAGGTGATCATCGAGGCGCTGGAGGATCCGGATGCGATCCTGCGGCCCCCGGACTCAAGGATTTTCGAGGCGTGAATGCGCTGCAGCGAAGGCGCCGGAGCGCGGTCCCGGCCGGCGCGGGATGCGCCTTAACTTTTATTCATCCAGCCCGGCGCGCCCTATACCGCCGTTCCGCCGCATGTTAAGGAGCAAACTTTCCGGTCCACACGGCCGCGATTTTGACCCTTTTTCGCGATGGCGCAAATAGGCGGAAGCGTTGATTGCTTTCTCATCTGCGCTGAAGCTTAAGCCCCGCAACGCAGGCGAACCGTCCGAAGTTTGCTCGAACTTGCCTTGAAGAGAAGATTTGCGATGACAGAGCCAGTGCGGATGGATGGAAAAGGGGTCAAGCTCCAGGGGAAGGAGGGCGGCATTGGCGAGACGGTGAAAGTCATCATTCAGGCCCTCCTGATCGCGCTCGTTGTCCGCACCTTCCTGTTTC
>DAITNE010000116.1:0-5966 GCA_036834765.1 Methylocella sp. | reverse complement strand
TCGCGATGCCGACGTCGGCGGCCGCCAAAGCGGGGGCGTCGTTGATGCCGTCCCCTACCATGACGGTCGGATGCAACCGCTGCTCCTGTTCGACGGCCTCGACCTTGTCGGCGGGGACGCGGTCGGCGAGCACGGCGTCGAGATCTAGCGCCGCCCCGATCGTCTCGGCGGAGTCGGCGCGGTCGCCCGTCACCATGACGATGCGCGCGACGCCGGCGGCGCGAAGGGCGCGGATGGCGCGCGGCGCCTCCGGCCTCAACTCGTCCGCGAGCAGCAACGCGCCGGCGGCCCGCCCGTCGATCGAGACGAACACGCTGAGAGCCGAGCGCCAGGACGCGCGCCGCAGAGCGCGCGCCGCCCATGCGTCCATCTGCGACCCGCCGCAGACAAGCTGATGCGATCCGGCGCGGACGACGCGGCCCTCAACGATGCCTTCAAGCCCGGACCCCATTGTTTCGCGCACGTCTTGCGGGATCTGGAGTTTGAGACCCTTCGCGACGGACGCGGAGACGATGGCGGCGGCGACGACATGGTGCGAGGCCTGCTCCAGCGAAGCTGCGAACCGCAGCAGCGCGTCGGGATCCTCGCCGGGGGCGATTTCGATGGCGACAAGGCGCGCGCCGCCGACCGTCAGGGTGCCCGTCTTGTCGAACATGACTGTGTAAGCGCGGGCGAGGGCCTCGAGCGGGCCGCCGCCCTTGATGAGGATGCCGCGCCGGGCGGCTTGCGCCGCGCCGGCGATAAAAGCCACGGGGGCCGCGAGAATGAGCGGGCAAGGAGTCGCCGCGACGAGAACGGCGAGCCCCCGTATAGGATCGCCGGAAAAAAACCAGGCGGCTCCGGCCACGAGAAGCGTTACGGGCAACAGGATCAGCGCAAAGCGATCGGCCATCCTGATGAAAGGCGCTTTGGCGGTTTGCGCCGAACTCACCATTTTAACGATGCCGGCGTAAGTACTCTCCCCGGCGGTCGCCGACGCGCGCATCTCGAACGTCTCGCCCGCATTGATCGCGCCGCTGCGGGCCGCCTCGCCAGCGAACCGCGTCACGGGGATCGGCTCGCCCGTGACGGCCGATTCATCGAGGGACGCGCTGGGACTCGCGATCTGTCCATCGACAGGGACGACCTCGCCCGCGCGAACAAGAATTGTATCGCCGACGGCGACCTCTTCGATGGCTATGTCTTCAAAAGATTCGCCGGTCTTTCGGTGTGCTGTCCGCGGCGCGCGATCGATGAGCGACTTGAGGTCCCGCTCGGCCCGTCCGACCGCGTAATCCTCAAGGACGGCGCCGCCGGCGTACATGACGGCCACGACGATCGCCGCGAGCGCTTGGCCAAGAGCCAGAGCCGCCACCATGGCCAACAACGCCACGGCGTCGACGCCCATCCGGCCGGCTCTGAGATCGCGGACAATCGAGATGGCGAGGCTCACGACGACAGGGATCGCGCCAGCCGCCCACAGCCATTGCGCCAGTTCAGGCCACGCGACAAATTTGACGGCGATTCCGCCGGTCAGGCCGATAAGCGCAATCAAGATAAGGGCGCGACGCGCCATTCGCGCGTTGATCATCGACGTCGCTCGCGACTCAAACATGAGCGATCGGCCGGAGAACGTGCGCCGCCGCGAGCACGGGCTTTGTCCGCCAGAAGGGCATCAATTCTGCGAATGACTTGGCGCACTGTTAACCTCGGAGTTTCGAGCGACGCGTTCATGCGAGGGGCTCCGTCCCATCCTCGCGCGAACGGACGCCGCTCGTGGAAAGTGGATCTTCTGGCGGATCGCCGAGGCCCTGCTGCACATAAAGAACCTCCAGCGTGACAATCAGGAGCAAGGTGAGGGGCGCCGCCAGCAACACGCCTAAAGGCCCAAATAAGAGACCGAACGAGACAGTCGACAGAAGAGCGAGGACCGGTGGCAACGAGGTCGCTTCGGCCTGCACCAATGGGGTAATGAAGTTGCCTTCGACGAAATGAACGCCGGCATACATCAGGATGACGAGCGCGGCGTCGCCAGGTCCCTGGGTGAGGGCGACCAGCGTCGCAGGAACCGCAGCCAGTATCGCCCCGACAAACGGAATGAAGCAGAGCAAACCGCCCATTAACCCGAGCGCGAACGCAGCTTCGATGCCGAGGAGCCACAATCCAATGCCTGTCAGCAAGCCGATCGTGCACATGACCACGAGTTGGCCGACCAACCAGCGCTCAAGAATGTTCCCAATTGCGTCAAAAAGGTGTTCGGCCTTCAGGCGGTGCGCTGGCGGAACCAGGCGAATGCAGAGATGACGATAGAGGTCGGGCTGAGCGGCCAGATAGATCGCCATGAAAAGAGCGATCACCGCATAGCCGAGGCCGTGCGTAATCGAGCCGACTGCCCCGCCGCCAACCGATGTGGCCCAGCCGGTGGCTCCAGCGACATTCATGCCGCGCACCTGATCAAGGAATTGGCGACCGTATGGATTGCCAGTCAGCTGGTCCATGACGAGCTTAAATCCGGCGGGCGCGACCTTGAGCACGTCGCTCAACTGGGCGGCGATGACGGATCCGAATAGCCAAAGCGCGGCCCCAAAGGCGGCAAGACCGGCGACGGCAACGCCCGCCAATGCGAGCGCCTCGCGAACGCCGGTCCGGCGCGCCAGACCTCTTGCCGCCGCGTGAAGCCCTATCGCAAGCAGGATGGCGCCGAAGAGAAGCACGAGGACGTTGATGATCCGCCAGAGCGCAGCCGCCAGCGCGGCGATGACGACGACCACCAGCAAGCGCCCGGTGAACGCGCCAAGCGAGCGGTCTCCAGAAATAGGGGCTTTTCGACTCTCGCCGGACTCTGTTTGACCGCTCATCTCAAAATCACCGCAGCCGCGACAGCCCATGCCGCGGCGATCGACAGGAGGAGGCCTGGAACGATGCGCAGGGCGAAACCATGTGAACCTGCGGCGAGGGCCATCCCAGTCTTGGCAATCACGTTGGTCGTCATCGCCGCCAGAATCGGCAACACGGCCTCGCGGGGCGTCAGTTTGGCCGCGGCGGCCAGCGAGGCCACGGAAATCGCAGCCGAATGGGTGTCGACGAAACCGGCGACCGCCGCCCCCGCAAGGATGCCTGTTTCCCCGAGCCAGTTCTTCAAGGCCGCGCCCGCGACCAGCATGACCGCCATCATCGCCGCCAGCCCGAACGCCGTGGCGACGCTAAAAGCCCGTCCCGGTTCCGAGCTCTCGGCGGAGGTTGATGAAATGCCTGCAACTGCGAAAGCGAGCCCATAGATCGCGGCCACGACGCCACCCGCCGCCAAGGCAGGCGCGATCATGATGAGTGTAGGTGCGCTGATGGCGAGCAGCAGCAGCGCCATCTGAACGAAGGTGGCGACCGTCGATAACGTCGCTCCAGCGACCGCGCCTCCCAAACTTGCTGGATCCTTCGCCGCCCGGCCGGCCATCGAGCCGATAGTCGCCGTGCTCGAGACAAAGCCGGAGGCGAGTCCGGCGATGGGCAGGCCGAAACGCGGCCCAAGCAGTCTCGTCGCCGCATGCCCGCAGGCCCCGAGCGCGAGCACCAGGACGACCAGCAACCAGATGCTATGCGGATTGAGCGCCTGAAACGGCCCGATATAGCGATCGGGCAACTGCGGCCAGATCACAACGCTCACGACCGCGAAAACAAGACCATCATTGACCTCGGCGTCGGTGAGCACGCCCTTGACGAAACGGTGCAATGGCATCTTCGAAGCGAAGACGACGGCGACCGCCACGCCGAGCGCGGAGGCGAGCAGCGTATCAGACATTGCGAGGCCGCCGAGAAGAGGCGCAGTCATCAGGCCGACCTCGGTCGTCAGGCCAGGGTCGGGATCGCGGCTATAAGACAGCGCGGTCAGAGCGATGACGCCGCCCGTTGCGAGCGCGAGAAGCGCGACGCCCCCAATGTGAGCCGCGATGGCGCCGAAGAGCGCGACAAGTCCAAATGTCCGGATACCCGCCGGGCGGCGGCCCAGACCTTCGCCTTTGCTGCGTTCGCGCTCGAGCCCGATCAGCATGCCCAACGCGAGGGCAATCACAAAATTGAACCATGGCGAGGCCATCATTGGTGTCATCATTGGTGAGAGCAGCAAAAAACTCTGGGGTTAATGCGGCTCTGAGCAAAGGCGGGGTTGGTTGAAAGATCGAGTGGAGGGGGAGCGCAGGCAGGTCAGGCTTGTGCCGGAGCCGTTGTCTTAGATTGCCAATTCACCATCGCCGCTCTGACCTGGAGCATAACATTTGCGCCCGAGGGGGACCAGCGCATTTGCTGGCATTTGACCGTTCTTTTCGCAACCAGGGAATTGACCGCGGATTCCGCCAAGCTGGTCGGAGAACGATGACAGGACACGCCGAAGCGCTCGTCGCATCCGATCCCGCTCATGACGCAAGACCAGCTCAATATCCAGTCTCTTCATCGCGTTTGTGAGCGTCTGATTGGCGCGCGCACCAGCGGTCCCGTGTCCGCCAGCCCGACATGCACGAAGGAGCCGCAACAGAAATGGCTGAGCGAGGACGTCATGAAAAAGAAAATCGCTGACCTCGGCTATAAGGAGATCAAGGCCTTCAAGACGACGACGTCGGGCTGTTACGAGATCTATGGCCATCGGGCCGACGGCAAGCGGGCGGAGGTCTATTTCAACCCGGTCGATGGATCGATCGTGTAGGAGAACGTGGACTAAGTCTTGTGGGTTTCGTCGAAGCCGACGCGTATCCGGCCCGTCCACTCGTCTCCACCGATCTGTTGCTGCTGAAAAGTATCGCTGTCGCGGCAAAAAAAGCTCGCCGACGTGCCCCCGCGGGGCAAGAGTGTGAGCACCCGCGATCGCGACTTGGGGAACTGCAACGCCAGCGTTGCCGCCCGCGCAGGATGGCGTAGGCGTGCCGCCGGGTTCGAAATCGATCAGCGGGCGCGCCATTGACGCTGACGTCGCTATGTGTCGAGCGTCACCGGCCCGTTGACGAAGATGGAGGACAATCTGGCGGATCCAACATGACAGGACGCTGACGCCGGCCCTCACCGATCGGTGAGCGGCCCGCCGCTAGGGTTCGCCGGACGAAAGGCGAGAGCCGCCTCGGTGAACCAGCGTCTTGCTCAAACCCCGACACCGGCATAGCCTCCAAACCCGCAATGCGCGCTTCTGGATTTTCAAAATCGAAAGGGACAACGCCAAAATTTGGAGCCATATCATGGGATTGTTTTCTGGATTAAAATTCACCCACTATATCGCGTCCGCGGCCGCCAAAGCGCGTCGCTATCGTAACCGCGCGGCGCAAAATGCGATGAAGGCTCAGACTCGTGCTGGGGTTTTGCGCGTTGTCGAGGCCGATGTCGCTCCGGTGGCTCTTGGGCAGCCCGAACTGAACGATTTCCTCAAGGCGCTGCGTAACGCAATTGGGGGCTGGGAGGATTCACGCCTCGCTGACGAAACCGCGGCCAAGGCATGTCAGGCGGTCATTGATGCGACTCGAGCTCCTATCGACGTGGTGAAAATGAAAACCGCCAACGCCAACATGGCCGCCTCCAATGCTCTTTACTTGAGCGACGCCGCCCGTGCTCGCGCGATCAATTTACACAAAGAACTCCGTTCAGCCGGAAAGGCGCTGTCTACCGTGGTGTCGCCTCCAATGCCACTGCTTGATTTTGACCGAAGATCAGACTTCCTTTAGCTCATATCCTTGGGCCCAGCATCGAACGCAAATTCCGGCTCCAGGAAAGATAGGCACTCCTGCGGCGACCCGCCTGGCCACTTGGCGCTGTTATCAACCTTTGAAATGGCCGAGACTGGGCGCAAACCAGCGCTGCGCTGACGCACAGATGCTGTGTTGGTCGGCTAGCACCGACGAGCAGGCGTTGTCACGTCCGTGGTGCGCTTGCCGTCAATAAGCTATAGCCTTACCATCCCGGATGACAAAAATCAGCTATAGCGGCTACCGCTTCCCGCCCGAAATCATCCAGCG
>DAITNE010000115.1:0-5971 GCA_036834765.1 Methylocella sp. | reverse complement strand
GTCAACGTGCTCGGCTCGATCTCGCGTCTCGCGCAGATCGCCTGGACCGGCGAACAGCGCGGTCTCGTCGTCAAATTGCGCGGGTTGATCGCGCGCTTTGAGGACACGCGCGATCTTCGCCTGATGGGCGGCTACCGCGAGGGCAATGACCCGGAGCTCGATCAGGCTGTCGCGCTGGTCCCCAAAATCTACAAGGCGCTGGCGCAGTCGCCGCAATCGCCCCTGAGCCGGGACGCGTTTCGCGAACTCGCCGAGATGCTCG
Organism: Methylocella sp.; assembly: GCA_036834765.1. GTDB lineage: Bacteria > Pseudomonadota > Alphaproteobacteria > Rhizobiales > Beijerinckiaceae > Methylocapsa. The sequence goes on along the minus strand of DAITNE010000115.1, from coordinate 5,709 downwards.
CCGGATAGGCGCCTCTCATTCGACGCTGTTGATGAGGTTCACATTGCCGCCGACCGCGGCGGTGTTGATGGTTATCGTCTGCTCGACCGCGAAGCGATCGAGGTAATTCGGCCCCCCCGCCTTCGGCCCGGTGCCCGACAGATTGAAGCCGCCGAACGGCTGCGTCCCGACGACTGCGCCGATCATATTGCGGTTGACATAACAATTGCCCGCAAGGCGCCGGTCGAGGATGCGCGCGATGGTTCCCTCGATGCGCGAATGCACGCCGAGCGTCAGCCCGAAGCCATTGCCCTCAATGGCGTCGAGAAGGGAATCGAGTTCGGACGCCTTGTAGCGCACGACATGGAGGATCGGCCCGAAAATCTCGGCCTTGAGGTCGGAGGCGGCGCGCAATTCGAAGATATGCGGCGCGACGTAATAGCCGCCCTTCGGCGCGTCTGGCGGAACTTCGCCGGCGAAATGCTGGGTCGCGCTCTGCGCGCACAGCGAATCGATATGCGCGAGGAGGCCAGTCCGCGCGGCGGCGTCGATGACCGGTCCAATATCGACGCCGATGTCGCGCGGATCGCCGATTTTGAGTTCGCGCGCGGCGCCGGCGATCATCGCGATCATCTTGTCGGCGACATCCTCCTGCAGGCAGAGCAGCCGCAGCGCCGAGCAGCGTTGCCCCGCCGAGCGAAACGCCGAGGCGACGACATCATCGCTCACCTGCTCGGGCAAAGCGGTCGCATCGACGATCATCGCATTGATTCCGCCGGTCTCGGCGATGAGCGCCGCGATCGGACCGTCCTTGGCCGCGAGCGCGCGGTTGATCCGCGCGGCCACCTCCGCCGATCCTGTGAAGGCGACGCCGGCGACGCCCGGCAAAGCGACGAGCGCCGCGCCGGTTTCGCCGTCCCCTTGGACAAGGCGCAAGACGTCCTCCGGCACCCCGCAACGATGCAGCAGCGCGACGGCCTCCATGGCGATCAGGGGCGTCTGCTCGGCGGGTTTCGCGAGCACGCTGTTGCCGGAGACGAGCGCCGCGGCGACTTGCCCAAGGAAGATGGCGAGCGGAAAATTCCACGGGCTGATGCAGACAAAAACGCCGCGTCCGGCGCAATGGAGTTTGTTGTCCTCGCCTGTCGGTCCCGGCATTGCCTGCGGCGCAGTCCAGCGCTCACGCGCCAGGGCCGCGTAATAGCGCAGGAAATCGATCGCCTCGCGCCATTCGGAGACCGCCTCGGGAAGCGTCTTGCCCGCCTCGGTCTGAAGCAGGCGCAGCCAGCGCGGCGCCTCCGCTTCGAGCCGTCGCGCCGCATCGTCGAGGCAGGCGGCGCGGCGTGCAACCGGCGCGCGGGACCATGCGCCAAAAGCGGCTTTGGCATTCTCCATGGCCTGCGCAAGATCGCTCGCTTCGGCGTCCCTGACGACGCCGAGCACCGTTGATCCATCGATAGGCGAGACGATTTTGCGCTCGTCCCGCGCCGCCCGCCGCTGTTTGTCGCTTCGGCCCCGTGCGCCGGCGACGATCGCCGCCGCCCGCCGCGCCTCGGGCGACTCGGCGAGGCTCACGACGAGCGCATCGAGCGCTTGGGCGTCGCCAAATTCAACGCCGGCCGCGAGGTTGCGCGACGGCGAAGGAATGTCGCGCGGCAGGGCGAGCCCCGTAGCCCGCGCGTGCGCTGAATCCCTGACGATGGCCTGCGGCCGCGTCAGCAGTTCGGACGCTGGGACCGCGCGATCGCCGAGCCGCGACACGAATGACGAGTTGGCGCCGTTTTCGAGCAGGCGGCGGACAAGATAGGCGAGCAGGTTCTCATGCGCGCCGACGGGCGCGTAGATGCGGCAGGCGGCGGTGGGATAGCGTTCGCGAAGGCCGTCGTAGAGATCCTCGCCCATGCCGTGCAGGCGCTGGAACTCATAGCCCTCGACGCCGCCGGCGATCTCGACGACGGTGGCGACCGTCAGCGCGTTGTGGGTGGCGAATTGCGGGTAGACGACGCCGCGCAGCGCCAGCATTTTGCGCGCGCAGGCGATGTAGTTGAGATCGGTCATCGCCTTGCGCGTGAACACCGGATAATCGGCGAGGCCGCGCTCCTGCGCGCGCTTGATCTCGGCGTCCCAATAGGCGCCCTTGACGAGCCGCAGCGTCAGTCGCTGGCGATGCTGGCGCGCCAGCGTCGCGACATGATCGATGACCGCCCCCGCGCGCTTCTGATAGGCCTGGACAGCGAGCCCGAAACCGTCCCAGTCCTTCAGCGATGGGTCCGCGAGCGCATGCTCGATCACGGCCAGCGAAAGCTCGAGGCGGTCGGCCTCCTCCGCATCGATGGTGAGCTGCAAGTCATGCCGCTTCGCGATCCGCGCGAGATCGATCACGCGCGGCGTCAATTCGGCGAGAACGCGCGCGCGGGACAAGGGCTCGAAACGCGGATGCAGCGCGGAGAGTTTGATCGAAATGCCGAGCCTTTCGGGCGCGGCGGCGGCAGACAATCCGCCGATCGCCTCGATCGCATGCGCATAGGCTTCGAAATAGCGCGCCGCGTCGGCCGCGGTGCGGGCGCCTTCGCCGAGCATGTCGAAGGAATAGCGCTTTGACCTCGCATCGCGCGCGGAGGCGCGGCGCAAACTGTCTTCGATGGTCTCGCCGAAGACGAAATGGCGCCCCATCAGCTGCATCGCCTGCCGCGCGGCGGCGCGCAACGCGCCCATGCCGATCCGCCGCGCCGCCGCTGCGATGACCCCCTCCGCCGTCTTGCCCTTGTCGATCATGCGGGCGGTGGTCCCGAGCGCCCAGGCGGCCGCCGCGACAACGAGCGGCTCCGGGCCAGGAGCATTGGAATCGGCGGCCGAATCCGCCCCGCCCGCGCTCCAGCGCGCGGCGCCTATCTTTTCCTCGATCAGCCGGTCGGCGGTCAGGGAATCCGGCACCCGCAGCAGCGCCTCGGCCAGCACCATCAGCGCGAGGCCCTCCTCCGACGACAGGGAATATTCGCGAAGCAGGTCTTCGATGCCGCCGATTCGGGCGGTTTTCGTACCCCGCGCCGCCGCGATCAGATGTTCGCCGAGCCGGTCGATGCGCGCCTCGGCCGCGTCGCGGAGGGCGGCCTCTTTGAGAAGCTCTGCGGCGATCGCCTCGTCATCCGGCGCATAGGGCGCCGCAAAAAGCGGGAACTGCGCGTCTGATGTCATGACGGACGAGACCTCACGGCCGAGACCTCATGGAGAGAACGTCTCCGGCATGAGGTCATCGATTACATATAGGCGCCGGCTTCTCCCCGCCAAAATCGGCTCAAGTTGGCTTGGACCATCCGGCATATCGTTCGGAGGGGGCCGCGCAATCGTCCAGAGCCGCGCGAAAGGCGGCGACGGCCTCCATGAGATCGTCCTCCGCAATGACGAGCGGCGGGGCCAGCCGCAGAACGCTCTCATGGGTCTCCTTGGCGAGGACGCCGCGCCGCATCAAGGCGAGACAAACGTCCTTGGCCTTGACCGTGGACGCGTCGAGCTCGACGCCCGCCCAAAGCCCTTTGCCGCGCACCTCGACGATCGCCGGATGGTTGATGGCGCGCAGCGCTTGAAGCAAAACCTCGCCGAGAACGCGGCTGCGCTCGGCGAGATTTTCGTCCCGGAGCAACGCAATCGCCTCGCGGCCGACGGCGGCGGCGAGCGGATTGCCGCCGAAGGTCGAGCCATGGCTGCCCGGACTGAAAACGTCCATCAGCGATCGCCGCGCGACGAATGCGGAAACCGGCATCAACCCGCCGCCGAGCGCCTTGCCGATGATCAGGCCATCGGGCCTTGCGTCTTCATGCTCAAAGCAGAAATTGCGCCCCGTGCGGCCAAAGCCGGATTGCACCTCGTCGAAGATTAGGAGGATCCCGTGCCGGTCGCAGATGCGCCTGAGACTCGCGAGATAGCCCTTCGGCGGAACGATGACGCCGGCTTCGCCCTGAATCGGCTCGACGAGGACGGCCGCCGTGTGGCGACCGATCAACTCCTCGATCGCTTCGGCGTCGCCGAAGGGCGCGGCGGCGAAGCCGGGAGCGAAGGGTCCAAAGCCGCGCCGGGACTCCGGATCGTCGGAAAAACCGACGATCGTCGTGGTCCGGCCGTGAAAATTCCCCGCGGCGACGATGATCTCCGCCTTATCGGCGGGGATCGCCAGCTCGTCATAGCCGAAACGGCGGGCCGCCTTGATGGCGGTCTCGACAGCCTCGGCGCCGCTGTTCATCACAAGGCAGGCGTCGAGCCCGGTAATAGCGGCCAGTTCCTGGTAAAACGCGCCGAGATTGTCGGAATGAAAGGCGCGCGAGACAATGTCGAGCCGCTCCAGCTGGCGCTGCATCGCCGCGACGAGACGCGGATGCAAATGGCCGAAGCTCGCGGCCGAATAGGCGCTCATCATGTCGATGTAGCGCCGCCCCTCGACATCGAACAGATGCGCGCCCCGGCCATGCGACAGCACAACCGGCAGCGGCGCGTAATTCTGCGCGCCGAAGCGGATTTCCCTGTCGATGAGGTGACGCGGGAGCATCGATGCGGTCCTGATCCAGCTTAATCCAGCAGCCAAGCTAACGTATGGTTGGGGGCAAGATCATGGCGCGAAAGCGCCCCCTTCGGGCAATCGGCCGGCCAATCGGCGACGAACTGCGGCGGAAATCGCGGATGGCGGCGTTCCGATCACGCTTCATCGCGGCGGCGCCCACCGGCGGCCCTGATCCTGCCCGTCGCCACCTTTCGCTTCCCGGGCCGAGGCCGCTTGCCGGGCCACGCGACGATATGGCCCGGATAATCGTCGAGGGCGACCTCGGTCTCCGACGCCGCGACCCTGCCCCGCACCGAGACGCCCGCCTCATGCACGGTCGCGGCCGAGCCCGACACGAGAGGGTGCCACCAGGCGAGGTCGCGGCCCTCGGCGATCAGGCGATAGGCGCAGGAAGGCGGCAACCATGTGAGGCTGCGCACGGTCTCCGGCGTCAGCTTGATGCAGTCGCGCACTTTGCGGCGGCGATTAACGTAGTCCGCACAGCGGCACCCCGCTGCGTCGAACAGCTTGCAGGCGACGTCGGTAAAGTGAATTTGGCCGGTGTCCTCGTCCTCGAGCTTGACGAGGCAGCAGCGCCCGCAGCCATCGCAGAGGCTCTCCCACTCCGCCTTGTTCATGGCGTCGAGCGTTTTCCGCCGCCAGAACGGCGGTGCGGCCTCCTGCGCGGGCGGCGGCGTTTTCTCCCTCGGGCCCGGCGCCGGCGGCATTCGCGCGCGGCTCGGCCGAGGGTCTTCAATACGCTGCGACATGAATTTCAGACCAATTTCGTCATCGGGGCCAAGTCTGACGCCCCGGGTTGCACCTCCCTATGACATTCGTCAAGGGCTTGCTAAAGTGCGCTTTGGTGTGGCGGCTTTCTTTCTGGAGCGATGAAGCGTGTTTGACGATCTGCGCAAGACGCGGCTTTGGCGCCGGACGGCGCTGGCGCTGGCGCTGCTTGCTTTCGACGCCTTCGTCGACTCGTCGCTCTATGCCGGCGGCGCGTGGGCCAAGGAGAGCTACGCCGCGTTTTCCGCATTCATGGACAGGTTTCATGTGGCGGGCCTTCGCCGCGTCCTCACCGAACTCGCCAGCGAGACGCTGACGCTCGGCATTGGGGCGGCCCTCGTCGCGCTGACCCTCGCGGTTCCGGCGTTTCAGGAGACCTAGGACGACTGGCTGAAGAAAGAAGACCTCGC
>DAITNE010000114.1:0-5977 GCA_036834765.1 Methylocella sp. | reverse complement strand
CTTTTCATGCATCCTTGAATCACGACTCACAAATCAGAGATAGTGGGTACTAGCCTTCCCGGGCGGACCCGCCATCGGCCTCGCCGCGCAGGGGTGAGGCGGGGAGCAAAGCCGCTTCCAGGACCTGAGGAGAGACCATGACCAACGCTTCCCGCAAGCGCCGGATCTGGGTGGCGGGCCATCGCGGCATGGTTGGCTCGGCCCTCGTGCGCCGGCTCTCGGGCGCCGATGTCGAGATTCTGACCGTCGCCCGCGACGCGCTCGACCTGCGCGATCAATCCGCCGTTTGCGCATGGGTCGCCAGCCAAGCGCCGGACGCGATCATCCTCGCCGCCGCCAAAGTCGGAGGCATCCTCGCCAACGCTTCCTTTCCGGCCGATTTTCTCGTCGACAATCTCGTCATCGAGACCAACGTCATCGAGGCGGCGCACCGCGCTGACGTCGAGCGCCTCGTCTTCATCGGCTCCTCCGCCATCTATCCAAGACTGGCTGCGCAGCCAATGCGCGAAGACTCGCTTCTCACCGGTCCCTTTGAGCCGACGCATGTGTGGTACGCCATCGCCAAGATCGCCGGCGTCAAGATGTGCGAGGCCTATCGCCGCCAGCATGGGCGGCGTTACATCTCCGTGCTGCCCTGCAACCTCTATGGCGTGAACGATCATTTCGGTCCCGCGACGGGCCATGTGCTGCCGGCCCTGATCCACAAATTCCATGAGGCGAAGCAGGCGGGCGCCGGCGAGGTCGTCATCTGGGGTTCGGGGACGCCGCGGCGCGAGTTCCTTTACGTCGACGATCTCGCCGACGCCATTCTCTTCCTGCTCGATCGTTATGACGAGGAGGGACCGATCAATGTCGGGGCGGGCGCCGATCTGACAATCCGCGAACTGGCTCGAACGATTGGAAAAGTGACTGGATTCGTTGGGGCGCTCGTTTTCGATGCGACGAAACCCGACGGGGCGCCGCGCAAGCTGATGGATTCGAGCCGGCTAACCGCGCTCGGGTGGCGGCCGAAAACCGGGCTCGAAGAGGGAATCGCCGAAGTCTATCGCTGGTACCTGCGCGAAAAATCGAGCGAACGCGCCGCGAGCTAGAGGGGCCTTGGTCAAGAATCCGGGCCGAGAATCCGGCGGTTCCGGATTGCGCCGGGACCATCGCCACGCAAGGCTGCGGCGCCAGAGCTGAGGGGCGCGCGCCGGCCCGGCGCGTGGGGCTGGATATTTTGGCCATCGAGGCGGATGGGGATCTCACCCGCCGCCACGAAGGCCACGATCCGCAACGAGCGCCGCCGCTCCCGCCGGGTTGCGCTAAGTTTCTGTTTTATTGCGACTTGCTCGCCCAGCACGCAGAGCGCGCGCCTTGAAACCGCGGCGTTCTTGCTGTATCAGTCCGGACACTTCGATTCCCCCGCACCCGCGCGCCGCCATCTTAAAGAGCGCTTGGCTGTTTTCCTCTCTTTTTGACAAGCGGTCGCCATGTTCGTCGCGCTCGGCCTTCTTCTTGGACTCATCGCTCTCGCGTCAGTGACGCTCTTCGCCGCTGGCGGCTTCCTGCCATTGCTGCTGCCCTTCCTCGCGGCCGGCGGCCTTTTTGCGATCGCGCTCAAGATGCCGCCCTTCGAGGCCCAGCGCTTCGGCGCGTTGGTCAGGCCGCTGGTCATCGGCGCGGCGATTCCGGCCCTGCTTATGCTGCTGCAGATGGCGCCGGCGCCCTCCGGCCTCGCGCACCCGGTTTGGGCGAGCGTCAGGGCCGGCTTTTCCACTCCGGTCGCGGGAAGCATCAGCGTCGACATCGGCGCCACGGCGCTGGCGCTGCTGCGCTATCTGACCCTCATTGGCGCCATGTTGCTGGCGACCGCGGCGACGATCAACCGGGATCGCGCCGAAGCCGTCCTCATCGCGCTGACGGCCGCGACCACCGCGATCTCGCTTGCGCAGCTCTCGGCCGAGATTATCGGCGGCCCGCACACCCCTTTGCGGGAGGAGGCTTTCGACTGTGCCTGTCTCGGCGTCATTCTGTCCGCGGCCTGCGCCTGCTTTGTCTTCGAGCGCCACGAGACGCGGCGGGCGAAGCTCGGCTTGCGCGACGCCAAATTCGTCTACCCCATGGCGGCGTCGCTCGCCGCGGTGCTGATTTGCGCGGCGGCGATCGGCGCCGCGCGGTCAGGGTCGCTGATTTTTGCGGTATGCAGCGGTCTTGGGATGTTTTGCGCCGTTTTCCTGGTGCGCCGGCTCAATCTTGGCCGGTGGGGCGCCGCCGCCATCGGGGTGACCGCGAGCGTGATCGTCATCGCTTTGGTGACAGGCGCGGCCGGAACCAATCCGGACCCCCGCCTCGCCTTCGTGAAGAAAGACCCGGTGACGCTCGAGTTGACGCAGCGCATTCTCGCCGATGCGCCCTTTTTCGGCGATGGAGCGGGCGCTTTTTCGTCAATCCTGCCAATCTACGAATTCGGCGATTTCGATGCGAAAGAGCCAAACCCCGTGACCGCCGCCGCGAAACTTTCGATCGAAATGGGCCGCGCCGCGCTATGGGCCGCTGTGATCGCCGCGGCGGTCGCTGTTGTCGCGCTCCTTCGCGCGTCGGTGCTGCGGGGCCGCGATTCCTTCTACGCCGCCGCGGCCGCCTCGTGTCTCGTCTCGCTGATCGTTCTCGCTTTCATCCATGTGAGCCTTTTCGGCGCGACGCTTCCCGTTCTGGCGGTCATCATCCTGGGGCTTGGAATTGCGCAATCGCAGGGCCGCAGCGCCGCTCCCCGGCGCGACCCCCCAGCATTCGCGCCTGCTTGATCCGCTCCGGGCGGCGCCGTTCGCGCGGCCCTTGGCGCAAAGCTGAGTCTGCAGCGCAAATTAACCGATTGCGCCCGTTGATTTTGCCGCTGCCGGCGCATAGAGGTTGTGGCGTGCGGTCAGAGACATTTTCTCAACCATCACACGTTAAAAAAGAAAAAAAAGCGAACAGGCTCGACGGCCGATTCGATTTGGGAGGCGACCCGCGAACCCCCTTAAATCATCCCCATCTATTGTCGAGAACGCCCGATTCGGCGGAACCCGATCGCATGGTTTCTGTTCGCCGAGCCAGACGAAGCGCCAATTTCCACAGTCTGATAGGAAAGTGAATTTCATGTCCGCGCATGTGAATCGAAGGAAGACTGGTTTGGTCGTAAAGGCCATCATTGCGGCCCTTTCGTTGACCGCGTCGCAGGCGCTAGCCCAGCGCGCGGACGGACCTTTCACCGACCTTTCCGGCTATTGGACCGGCGGCGGAAACATCACCATGTCGAACGGCTCAAGCGAACGCATCCGCTGCAAGGCGACATATGCGGTCAACGATTCGGGGAAGTCGCTCAATCAGAGCATCCGTTGCGCCAGCGACAGTTACAGACTGGAGATCAGCGCCAATGTCACGGTCAGCGCCGGCGCGGTCTCTGGCAGCTGGACCGAGGCGACGCGCCACGCAACGGGCAATCTCTCGGGCCGCGCCTCCGGCTCCGAAATTCAGGCGAGGGTCGACGGAACCGGCTTCTCCGCCGGGCTCCAGGTGCGTTTCCATGGCGACAAACAGACGGTCTCGATCAGGCCGACGGAGGGCACGGACGTCGCCAACGTCGCCATCACCCTGCGCAAGGGCTAGGCGCTACCCGGCCTCGATAGTTTAGAGCGGGATGCCGAGCGGAAAAGTCGTTGCTGCTTTTCCTCATCCCGCTCTAGCGGCCCGCCGCCGCGCCAGCGCATCCGCCGTGCGGCGAAGGAACATGGCGGTTGGCCGCAGGATTAACAGATCGGCGGTCAACGCCATCATCATCGCAAAGGCGCTGAGCCAGCCGAACAGGCGCAGCGACGGCAGGTTGGAAAGCACCGTTACGGCGAGACCGCAGGCGAGCACGATCGAGGTCAGGATCAAGGCCGGCCCGACGAGCACCGTCGCCCGCTCCACCGCGAGTGCGTAATCCTCGCCCGAATCGGCCTCGATCCGCAGCCTGTTGAGGAAGTGAATCGTCGCGCTGAGGCCAAGGCCGAAGGAGACGGTCAGGGCGACGACGCTGGCGAATTGCAGCCCCTGCCCTGTCGCGGCGAGCAGGGCGCCCGAGGCGACGACCGGGAAGATTCCCGGCAGGACGCAGGCGAGCGCCACCACCACCGAGCGGAAGGCGACGCCGATGAAGGCGGCGACGAAGAAGAATTCGATGGTGAGGCCCCGCGTCAACTTGCCGATCATGGTGGCGCTGTTGCGCGCCGAGATCGCTGAGAGGCCGGTCACAGACAACTTGTAGCCAGAATGTTCGGCGCGCAGACCCTGGAGCGAATGGTCGATCGATTCGACGGTCGGCAGCAGCTTGCTGGCGTCGACGTCGGGCACCCGCGCCGACACGACGACGGCGTCCTGCTTCGCATCAATGAAGCGCCGCGTCAGGTGCTCGGGCAAAAGATCGACGTATTTCTGCAAGGTCGCGACGCTGGAGTCGCCGAGCTTGCCTCTGAGCCAGCGACGCAATGTCTCCAGCGACCAGACATTGCCGACGCCCGGCTGACGCTCGACGATGGCGTGAATTTTGGCGATGACCTCCAGCGTTTCCGGCGCGTAGAGCGACGCGCCCTTTGGAAACTCGATCAGCACGTCGATCGGATTGGAGCCGGTCAGCTTGGCGTCGAGACTGCGGCTCGCCGACACGGCCTGCTCCTTGTCGGGCACCTGGTCGGCGAGGTGGTAGCGCGGCTGCAGATTGACGAAGACGCCGCCGAGCGCCGCGACGACGAGGAGGCCGACGAGACTGTAGAGTCCCGGGCGCTTCACCATGCGCGCCGCGATCCAGGAGCAGAAACGGCGCAAGGCCTCGACGCCGAAATCGCCGCGCCTGCCAATCACCGCTAGCGAGCCCTCATGGCGCAGCAACAGAACGCCGAGCAGGGGCAACAGCAGCAAAACGGTGAAGAGGGCGATGAGCGTTGCGACGAGGCCGGCCTCGCCAAAGGTCCGGATCAAATCCGAAGTCGAGAACAGGAGGGCGGTGAAGGACAGCGCCGCCGTCGCATGGGTCAGGACGCAGGCCGGCCCGACGATCAGGATGGCGTTGCGCAGGGCCTCTGATTTGCTCTGGCCGGCGAGGATGCGGTCTCGCGCGGCGAAGGTCAGCTGCATGCTGTCCGAAAAGCTGATCACCATAATCAGCGGCGTCATCACATTGAGGAACATGTTGAGCCGGAAATCGAGCCAGCCGAGCGCGCCGAGCGCAAACAGAATGGCGAGCAGAGGCGGCCCGGCGGCGATGATCATGAAGGAGACGCGGCGGAAGAACAGGATGGCGATGAGGCAGCCCGCGATGAAACCGGTGACATTGTAGACGAGCCGGTCGCGCTCGACTGCGGTGCGGATCTCGAGCTGCATGACGGGCACGCCGGAGAGTTCCGCCTTGAGGCCGGTTCCGGCGAGGTCGTCCGCCATCGTCTTGCGGATTTCCCCGACCGTCGTCTCGAGCCCCTTGCCGCCGACGATGTTCGGGTCGAGGGCGATGACGACCAGGGCCAGCTTGCCGTCTTCGGAGAGCAGCTTTCCGCGGATGATCTCGTTTGACATCACCCTCTTGACGAGGGCGTCGTAGTTGGCGCCTTCCGGAAGCGTCTCGGGGAACAGCGGTGCCGGCGTGTGACCGCCTTCGGGTGGCTGACGCGCCGAAAACAGCGAGATGACGCCCTCTACGCCGTCGACCAGTTGAACGTCGGTGACGAAATCGCGCAGCTTCTCCAGCGAATCGCGGTCAAGCAGGCTCTCGCCCTCGATCACCGCGAGAACGTCGAATTCGCTCGATGGAAACTTCTGGGTGACCTCCTCATACTGCCTGAACTCGGGCGTATTGGAGCGGAACAGCTGGCTCAGCGAATCATCGACCTTGAGGCGCATGAGGCCAAATCCCGCCGCGATCGCGAGGGCCAGCGCGGCCAGCGCGACGAGCCAGGGAAAGCGCAGGGAAATAAGGCCGAGA
>DAITNE010000113.1:0-5980 GCA_036834765.1 Methylocella sp. | reverse complement strand
GTCTTAAGTCATGCGATCACCGATGCGCTGTTCGGCGCGCTGGCCGACGGCGATATCGGCAGCCATTTCCCGCCGTCTGATCCACAATGGCGCGGCGCCGCCTCGAAGATCTTTCTCGCCGCGGCGGCGGCGAACGTGCGCGCGCGCGGCGGCATGATCGCGCATATCGACGCCACGCTTGTGTGCGAGCGGCCGAAGGTCGGCCCCCATCGCGATGCGATCCGCCACAGCATCGCGGCGATCGTCGACATTCCAGTGGAGCGCGTCGCGGTCAAGGCGACGACCAGCGAACGTCTCGGCTTCACCGGGCGCGAGGAAGGCATCGCCGCGATGGCCATCGCAACCATTCGCCTGCCGCTCTGAAGGCTCGTCGCAAGGAGGCCGGCATGTTCGATGAGCTGCTCTGCGAAAGCGCGGCGGAGCTGATCGGGTTCTATCGCGCCCGCGGCCTTACCCTCGCCACCGCCGAATCCTGTACCGGCGGCCTCGTCGCGGGGCTCATTACGTCGATCGCCGGCTCCTCGGGTGTCCTTGAGCGCGGCCTCGTCACCTACTCCAACCTCTCTAAGGCTGAGTGTCTTGGCGTCGACGCCGCCCTGCTCGATCGCTTCGGCGCGGTCAGCGCCGAGGTCGCGGAGGCGATGGCGGCGGGGCTGTTGGAAAGATCACCCGCCGATGTCGCCGTCTCCATTACCGGCATCGCCGGCCCCGGCGGCGGATCCGATGAAAAACCTGTCGGCCTCGTCCATTTCGGATGCGCCCGCCGCGGCGCGCCTTTGACGCTCGTCGAAAAGCGCTTCGGCGATCTCGGCCGCACGAAGGTGCGGCTCGCCGCCGTCACTGTGGCGCTCGACCTTCTGCTTCAGGCCGCCGGCGCGCCATAGACGATGTCGGCGCGGCGCTCGAACTCCTCCGAGAATTTGCGAAACGCCGTATCGAACATGCCGCCCATCAGGAGGCTCAAAGCGTGGCTCTTGAACTCGTAAGCGATCTGGAACTCGACGAGGCAGACGCCCTCGGCGTGCTCGCGAAAGCTCCAGCGGTTTTCGAGATGCCGGAAGGGTCCGTCGATATATTCGACGAAAATCTTGCGGGCGGCGGAATCGCAGGCGACGCGGGTCGTAAAGGTTTCGCGGATTGCCTTATAGCCGACCGACATCTCGGCGACCTTCGTCACGACGCCCGCCTCCTCCGTCCGCGTGCGCACCTTGAGCGCCACGCACAGGGGCAGGAACTGCGGATAGGATTCGATGTCGGCCACGAGGTCGAACATTTCCTGCGCGCTATGGCGAATCTTGCGGGTGGTTCGAAAGGAAGGCATGCGCCGTCAAAATTGGGCAAGCGCCGGATCGGCGCGACGAAACGTTTCGCTTAAACGCCGAAAGGGTCTAGCGATTCGCTCGCCCGCCGGCAAGGGCGAGCCGCCGCGCCTTTAACCGCGTGAAATCCTCTCCGGCATGATGCGACGACCGTGTCAAAGGCGAAGACGAGACCAGCAGAAAGCCCTTGGCGCGGCCGATGTCGGCGTAGGAGACGAACTCGTCCGGCGTCACGAAGCGCGCGACCGCGTGATGCTTTTTGCTCGGCTGCAAATATTGCCCGATGGTCATGAAGTCGACGTCGGCGCTGCGTAAATCATCCATCAATTGCAGCACTTCGCAGCGTTCCTCGCCAAGGCCGAGCATGATGCCGGATTTGGTGAAAAGGGCGGGATCGAGCTCCTTCGCCCGCTGCAATAGCCGGATCGAGTGGAAATAGCGCGCCCCGGGCCGAACATTGAGATATTTCGACGCGACCGTTTCGAGATTGTGGTTGAACACATCGGGCTTCGCCTCGACGACGATTTCGAGCGCGCCGGGCTTGCGCAGAAAATCCGGCGTCAGCACCTCGATGGTCGTCGCGGGGCTGACCCGCCTGATCGCTTCGATCACCTGCGCGAAATGGCGCGCGCCGCCGTCGCCAAGATCATCGCGATCGACCGAGGTGATGACGACATGAGAGAGGCCGAGCTTGGCGACGGCGTCGGCGACGCGCGCGGGCTCATCAGGATCGAGCGCGCGCGGAAGCCCTGTCCTGACGTTGCAGAAGGCGCAGGCGCGCGTGCAGGTATCGCCCATGATCATGAAGGTCGCGTGCTTTTTCGCCCAGCACTCGCCGATATTCGGGCAGCCAGCCTCCTCGCAGACGGTGACGAGCTTGTGGTCCTTGACGATTTTCTGCGTCGCCGCCCATTCCGGCGAGCCCGGGGCCCGGACCCGGATCCAGTCAGGCTTGCGAAGCACCGGCTGATCGGGCCGGTGGGCCTTTTCAGGATGGCGCGGCGCTTGCGCTTGCAGGCTCAAGGTCGGGTCAAAATCCATCTTATTGTCCGGCTTCCCGCAGAAGTGGAGCGCGATATTGAAATCCCGTACGCTTATATAGGACTGAACCCACGAGGATCATCAAAGGCGTTCGCCATGCCCTACGCAGCCAACGAAGACCTGCCCCCTTCCGTGCGCGACCATTTGCCGGAACACGCAAAGGATATTTTCAGGGCGGCCTTCAACAGCGCTTATGAAGAACATAGCGGCGACCCACGCCAGGAGGAAGCCGCCTTTCGCATCGCCTGGGCCGCGGTCAAGAAGCGCTACCATAAAGTCGGAACGCGCTGGCTGCCTATCGAATAGAAGAAAGCTTCGCGCGCGCTCACGTATGGATCACGCGGCCATAGGCGTCGAGCACGCTCTCGTGCATTGTCTCCGAGAGCGTCGGATGCGGGAAGACGCTGTTAATCAGCTCTTCCTCAGTCGTTTCGCAATTCATGGCGACGACGAAGCCCTGGATCAGCTCGGTGACCTCGGCCCCGACCATATGCGCGCCAAGGAGCCGCCCCGCTTTGGCGTCGAAGATCGTTTTGACGAGCCCGTCCGGTTCGCCAAGCGCGATCGCCTTGCCGTTGCCGATGAAGGGGAAGCGGCCCACCTTGACCTCAAAGCCCGCCTCTTTGGCTTTCGCCTCGGTGAGGCCGACGGAGGCGATTTGCGGACTGCAATAAGTGCAGCCAGGGATCATGAGCTTGTCCATCGGATGCGGATGCAGCCCCTTGATCGCCTCGACGCAGATGACGCCCTCATGCTCGGCCTTATGCGCCAGCATGGGCGGTCCCGCGACGTCGCCGATGGCGTAAACGCCGGCGACATTGGTGCGGCCCAGCCCGTCGATCTTGATGGTTCCCCACTCGACCGCGACCCCTAGCGCTTCGAGGCCGAGATTTTCGACATTGCCGACGACGCCGACCGCCGAGATCATGCGTTCGGCCGCCAGCGTCTGCGTCGCGCCCTTCTCGTCCTCGATCGTGGCGATGAGTCCGTCGCCCTTTTTCTCGGCCTTCGTCACCTTCGTCGCGGTGAAGATCTTGATGCCCTGCTTTTCGAAGCGCTTGCGGGCATGGGCGGCGATTTCGGCGTCCTCGACGGGGAGGATCTGCGGCAGCACTTCGACCACCGTCACCTCTGCGCCCATGCTTCGATAGAAAGAGGCGAATTCGATTCCAATCGCGCCCGAGCCGATCACGATCAGACTCTTGGGGAAAGCCTCAGGCTTCATCGCCTCGAAATAGGTCCAGATCAGCTTTCCGTCCGGCTCGATTCCGGGCAGCGCGCGCGGCCGCGCTCCGGTCGCGACGATGATGTGCTTCGCCGCATAGGCACCCGGCCCAAGGACGCCTTTCGGAACCGGATTTTGCGGCAGGACCGCGGGCTTTTTCGAGGCGGCCACAGCGACCTGCCCGGGTTTTTCGATCGTCGCCTCGCCCCAGATCACGTCGATCTTGTTCTTCTTCATCAGGAAGCCGACGCCGGCGTTGAGCTGCGCGGAGATCGCGCGGGAGCGTTTCACCACGGCGCCGACATCAAATCCCGCTTTGCCCTCGAGCGTCAGCCCAAAGTCCTTGGCATGATGCATGTAATGAAAAATCTCGGCGGTGCGCAGCAGCGCCTTGGTCGGAATGCAGCCCCAGTTGAGGCAGATGCCGCCGAGATGCTCGCGTTCGACCACGGCCGTTCTAAACCCAAGCTGCGCCGCGCGGATGGCGGCGACATAGCCGCCGGGTCCACCGCCGATGATGAGGATGTCATATGGGTCAGCCATGCGCGTTCCCTCGGTCCGGATTGCCTACGCCAGCATCCCGGCGGGGCGCTCGATCAGCGATTTGAAGGCACCGAGCAGCTCGGCGCCGAGCGCGCCGTCGATGGCGCGATGATCGGTCGAGAGCGTCACGCTCATCAGCGTCGCGATGCTTGGGGCGCCATCCTTGACGACGACGCGCTGTTCGCCCGCCCCGACGGCGAGGATCGAGGCCTGCGGCGGGTTGATGATGGCGGAGAAATTCCTGATCCCCATCATGCCGAGATTGGAGACCGAGGACGAGCCGCCCTCATATTCGACGGGCTTGAGTTTCCGCGCCTTGGCGCGCGCCGCCAGATCCTTCATCTCGTTCGAAATGGCGGAGATGCTTTTCACGTCGGCTGAGCGAATGATTGGCGTGATCAGGCCGCCCGGAATCGAAACGGCGACGCCGACGTCGGCATGCTTGTGCCGCAGCATGGCGGCTTCCGTCCAGGTCACATTGGCGTCCGGCACGCGCATGAGGGCGAGCGCGAGCGCCTTGATGATGAAATCATTGACCGAGATTTTGTAGGCGGGTTTTCCATCCTTATCCCGCGCGGCGCTGGCGTTGACGTCCTCGCGCAGAGCCAGCAGCGCGTCGAGATTGCAATCGACCGAGAGATAGAAATGCGGGATCGTCTGGCTCGCCTCGACGAGCCGCCGGGCGATGGCCTTGCGCATCAAATCATGCGGCGCCTCGTCGAAGGATCCGGGCTCGAAGAATTTGCGGATCACATCATCGGAGGCGGGAGCTTGCACGGTCGGCGTCGCCGGCGCCTTGGCGGTCTGGGGCCGGGGCTGCGCCAGCGCCGCCTTGACGTCGCGCTCAATGATGCGGCCATGCGGGCCGCTGCCTGCTATCGCGGCGAGTTCGAGGCCCTCCATTTTGGCGATGCGCCGCGCCAGCGGCGAGGCGAATATGCGTGGTCCCGCGCGGCCATTGACGGCGGCGCCATCGCCCGAGGCAGCCGACGCAAGGGGCGCCGGAGCCTGAGCCGGCGCCGCGGCGGGAGTGGAGACAGGGGCGGCGGCGGGAGCTGCAGCGGCGGGGGCCGGCGCGGCGGGTGAAGCGGACCCCGTGGCGAAGGCCGCGCCATCTTCGCCCTCCCCCGCGATGACGCCGATCACGTCATTGACCGCAACGTCCGCGGTGCCGTCGGGCACGACGATCCTGGCGAGCACGCCTTCGTCCACGGCTTCGACTTCCATCGTCGCCTTGTCGGTCTCGATCTCGGCGAGAATGTCGCCGGATTTGATCTTGTCGCCTTCCTTCTTCAGCCAGCGGCTGAGATTGCCTTTTTCCATCGTCGGCGAAAGCGCGGGCATCAGAATGTTGGTTGGCATGGATGGCTCACATTTCGAGCGGAACGCCGGCGTCGATTGCGGAACTTCAGCGGTAGAGCGCCGCCTTCGCAGCGGCGACGACATCGTCGGCATGAGGCAGCGCGAGCTTTTCGAGATTGGCGGCGTAGGGCATCGGCACATCCTTGCCGGTGATCCGCACCACCGGCGCGTCGAGATAATCGAAGGCATGCTCCATCAAGAGCGCGACGATCTCGGCGCCGACGCCGCTTTGCGGCCAGCCTTCCTCGACGGTGACGCAGCGCCCGGTTTTTTTCACCGATTCGATGATCAGTTCGGTATCCATCGGGCGGATGGTGCGCAGATCGATGACTTCGGCCTCGATGCCTTCCTTCGCCAATTCTTCGGCCGCCTTCAGGGCGTAAACCATGCCGATGCTGAACGAGACGATGGTCACGTCCTTGCCGGCGCGGGCGATGCGCCCCTAGCCGATCGGGACGAGGAAATCGTCGATTTTCGGCACATCGAAACT
>DAITNE010000112.1:0-6031 GCA_036834765.1 Methylocella sp. | reverse complement strand
TCCGAATGTGCATTTCCATTTCACGCCGACGCGGGCGTCCTGGCTGAACCAGGTCGAGATCTGGTTCTCGATCCTCGCCGGTAAGGCGCTGCGCGGCGCATCCTTCAACTCGCTTGGCGAACTCAAGGCCCACATCGACAATTTCATCGAAGCCTATAACGAGACCGCCCGCCCATTCGAATGGACGGCGTCCGAGGTCCATCAAAAACGCCTCAAGCCGCGCTTCGCGGATCAATGATTCTGGGTACTAGCTTCGTCGCCCACGCGGACGCCTCCCGGTCCAATCTGAATTCTCTGTGACAAGGCTTTTTCTATCGAGCGCCATCGCGCGATCTGTGCGCAATCACGAAAACAGCACCGTAAATTGGGCGCCTCGGTTCTTGTCGCCTCGACCAATCTGCAATTCACCGCCAATGCGTTCGACAAAAGACCGAATAATCCTCATTCCCAGTCCTTTGCAGGCCGCTGGATCAAATCCTTCCGGCAAAGCCGGGCCGTCATTAGAGACCGACAGCGCGTAGCCCTGTCGCGGATTCGGCTCCAGCCTGACCGTGATCCAGCCTGCGCCATATTTGGTCGCGTTCGTGATCAGTTCGTTGACAATGAAACCGAGCGGGCTGACCTACGACTACCTGCGGGACGCAAATCTCGCCGCCGCCTATAATTCCGTCGTCGCAAAAGTCATCGCCGACGGCGGCCAGATCGCGTTCAAAATTCTGAAGGACGACTTCTTCATCGTTTCATCGAGCACAAACGGTCTCGATAGCTACATCCGCTGTCAGGCCGATCGTCCCGGCGTGCTCTGGCTATCGCTTTTTTGGCTGCACAATGCGTCCGACCTTCATATGGAGCGCGCGGCGACCTTGATGTCGAGTTCGTTCGCAAGCGCGATGAGCGGCGCGCCGTTCGCCGATATCCCATCCTCGCCCCAGCGTTCTTCGCCCTTGTCTCCGGACATGGCCGCGGCGGTCCCGCCGGACCCCGCTCCCGCGCCGCTCGCGCCTGAGCAAAGGGAAAAGGGCGAAACCTCCGGGATGGGCTTCTTCGTGAATGCCGATGGGGATGTCGTGACCAACGCTCGCCTCGTCGAGAACTGCGCGCACATCGCCGTCGCCAAGGATCAGATCGCCACCGCCGACGGCAGTCTCGTCGCGCACGACGCCGACAACGATCTCGCCGTCCTCAAGACGGCGTTCAAACCAGAAAGAGTGGCGCGGATTCGCGCCAGCGTGCGACTCGGCGAGACCGTCGAAGCGCCCGGCCTCGCGCCCGCTCCCTCATTGTCG
This sequence comes from Methylocella sp., assembly GCA_036834765.1. Classification (GTDB taxonomy): domain Bacteria; phylum Pseudomonadota; class Alphaproteobacteria; order Rhizobiales; family Beijerinckiaceae; genus Methylocapsa. The sequence continues at coordinate 4,745 of DAITNE010000112.1, read as the reverse complement.
AGTTCGAGCGGTCTCACCGACGGCAATGTCGTGGCCCTGGCGGGCGCAAGCGGCGACACCCGATACCTGCAGGTTTCGACGCCCGTCCAGCCAGGCGGTTCGGGCGGCGCTCTGTTCGATCAAAGCGGCAATGTGGTTGGCGTCGTTTCGGCGAAAGGCCGCGCGCCCAACATGGTGGTGGCGACCGCCGGCGATATCCCGCAAGACGTGAACTTCGCCATAAAAGGAAGTCTCATCGCGAGCTTTCTTGAGAGCAATCGCATCGCCTTTACGGAAGGCGCCGCGTCGCACGAAGTTTCGGGCCCCGATCTGGCGGAACAGGCCCGGGCCGTCAGCGTCTCTGTTTCGTGCCGATAGCTATTGGCGCGGCCGCTGGGAGATGAGTGTCTTTCACCCCCCGCTGGCGCAAATCCTCCGCCGCCGTTTTGGCAAGCGCTCAACCGGATGCGGGTATGTGCACAGCTTTCGCGCGGCGGTCGACCCGGCGCGGCGCTGAATCATTGACAGAGTTCGGGGACGCGCCTTAATCGAACGCGCAAATGCCGCCTTCGCCTTCAACCGCCGATCGCAAATGAGCCGCAATATCGGCGGGCGCCGTTCCGCGCCGGCGCCGCGGATTCGAAAGTGAATCGCGCCTCAAGTCGAGTGAGCCATGCAAACCCTCGCGCGCGTAACCTTTTTCAAGGATGTCGCCGATCTCGACTTCGAGCGGTTCGACCGGCTCTGCTCCTGGCGCCGCTTCAACGATGGCGAACTCGTCGTCGACTATGAAGACGAATCGTCGGACGTCTATTTCATCATCGCCGGAGAGGTTCGGGTGCTGATCCGGACGGTGGCCGGCAAGGAGATCATCCTCGGCGAGAGCCGGGCGGGCCAGTTTTTCGGCGAGATGACGGCGATCGACGGCGCCAAACGCTCCGCCAATGTGACCGCCCTGACGAAATCCGAACTCTGCATCATGCCCGCCCATGTCTTCCGCGAGGTCATTTTTTCCTCGAAGACGGCTTGCGACCGGATCTTGCGGATTTTAACGGGGCGCGTTCGCGAGCTGAACGCGAGGCTCGCGGAACATTCGATCTTTGACCTCAAGCATCGTCTCTATTCGGAACTGCTGCGCATGGCGCATCCGCGCCCTGGCAACGCCGGCGAACTGGTGGTGACGCCACCCCCCTTCCATCATGTTCTCGCGGCGCGAATCGGCTGCCGGCGCGAGCAGGTGACGCGCGAACTGTCGGCGTTGGCGCAGGAGGGCCTTATCGAGAAGACTCGCGGCGCTCTCGTCCTCGTCAAACCCGGCGTGCTCGAAGCGCGCCTTTCGGAAGCGATGCGCGAGGGCGGCTGAGGCCGCACGCCTCAGCAGCGAGCTGAAATTCGGTCAATGTCCTTCGGCGGGCGGGGCCGTCTTGACATTGAGGCGGTTCGGCGAAAACAGCGGCGCCGCGGCGCCGGACTGCCGGATCAGGCTGCGCGCGTCGGGAATGAGGGCGATATCGTCCCAGGGGCCGGCGACGTCGAAGTCGAATTTCGCGGGTGCGCGGCCTTGCGCCGGATCGACCGCGAGGCCCGTCGCCGTCGCATGCACATTGAGCGCTCTCTCGCCGAAATCAATGGAGCCGCCGAACGCCAGATCGAGGCTGCGGCTCCGCATCGAAGCGCCATCTTCGATCTCGGCGACGCCCCGCACGATATGCAGGCCAAAACTCGCGCTATCGAATCCCGTGCCGCCATAGCGAATGTCGTCCGCCACCCCAAGCGGCCTTTTATCGATCCAGCGCAGCGCCTGATCGAGATTGATGCCGCCGAGCGCGCCCCGCTCCAGCGCGAACTGCGCCCGCCCGTTCAGATTGCGCATCAATTCGCTCATGCTGGCGCCGGCGCTCTCGACATTGCCCGAGGCGGACATCGCGCCGGCGACGCGCCACGATTCGATCGAATACGGCCAGACCGCGGCGACATCGACGTCCGAGGCCGTGGCGCTGGCCCGCATTTCGACGCCGGCGTCGGTTTTGACGAAAGTCGCCCGCCCCTTGAGATTGCCCGAATAAGCCTTGGCCTCGATCAGCGCGATGTCGAGACGGTCGTTCTGGTTCATCAATGAAAACGCGGCGTCGTCCAGATCGAGCCCCGGAAGGGTGAGGTGCGCCGCCGAGACCCGAAGATCGACGTCCGCGAAACTCTCCCAATCGAGAACGAACAAATCATGGCTCCATTGCCCGTCGCGCCCGAGCGCCGGGGCGCGATTCGCGATGAACGGGCGCAGCGACAAGCTGTCCGCCGCCAACGTGCCCGAAAGGATCGGCTTTTTCTCGCCCGCAATGACTGCGAGTGCGCCTTCGTAGTCATTGCCGTCGAGCTGAAGATGCAGATTGGAGAAACTGGCGCTGTCGGCACCGATGTTCGCATCGGCGTTCAGGGCGAAATCCTCGAAAGGCGCGGGCAGTTCGACAAAATAGCCGCCCGTCTCGACCAGTTTGCGCAGCGAGGGGGCCGCGGCGACGAAACGCCCGATGAACCGCGCGCCGGGGGCGCTCGCGAGGCTCCCTTGGGCGGAAAGCGACAATGCGGACCCATCGATCTTGAGGCTTAAGGGGGATTGGTCGCCGCGCAGCAATTCCGTCGGCCGCTCGACGACAGCGGCGATGTCCGCGCTCTGCCCGCGAAAACGCATCGTCCCGGCAAGACTCGCCGCCGAGCCGAGTTTGCGCCAGTCGATCGTGACATTGATCGCATCGAGCAGGACATCCGTGCGTCCGATTTGGCTGGTCAGCCGCGCGCTGCCGTCGATCAGCGAAACCACCCCAAGCCGCGCCTCATCGGCGGAATCCGCCTGGGGGCTCGACGATTTCGCCTTTGCGGCGCGCCCGATCGCGCTGTCGGTGGGCATCGGCCCACCATCGAGATCTACCGCGATCCGCGGCTCGCCGAGCGTCGCCGACGCTATCTCGAGCCGCCCGCGCAGCATCGACGTGATGCGCAGATAGCCCTTCAGATATTTCGCGTCGATGCGCAGCGCGCCGGATGGATCGGCGAGGCGGATGTCCTCGATGCTGATGTGCGGCTGCGGCAGGACCACGAACACGCCATGGCCCTGCGAAATGGCGACGAGCCCAGTGGACTGCCGGATCTGCGCCAGAATTTCCTGCCGCAAAACATTGGTCGAAAACAGCCAGGGCACGGCCGCGGCCGTCATGCCGGCGAAAACGACGCCGAAAGCCAGAATCCCGAGCAAACCGGTGATGCGTCTGCGCGGTGGCGGCGAAGAAGCAGGAGCGATCGTCGCCATTTCGGCCATCGGTTATCCGGCGCCCTTGAATCTGCATCGCCCGCCGGCATTGCCGCAGAGCAGGCGGAAACGCGCTTTTCTTCTTTTACTATGTCACGATCAAGGCGACGAATCGCGTCGCGGCGGCGCTTTTTCTCGGATGGAAGCCTGTGATTGCGCGCGCGGCCATCCCCGCTTTCTTTCTTTACAAGTCTCTTCGCTCGCAAGTCTCTTGGCAAGAGTGCCTTGGCGAGTCTCAAGATCCGGACAAGCGACCGCCGGAGCCAAACACCCGGTCCAGCATGGAGGCCAGATCCGCGGTGCCGAAGGGCTTTTGCAGAAACGCGCGGTCGGCATGGGCGGCCGGAACATCCACCCGCCCAAGGCCGGTCGTGAAGAAGAAAGGGCAGGCGCGCGCCGCGAGCAGATCGGCCACGGGGTCGACCCGCTGCGATCCCAGATGAACGTCGAGGAGCGCGCCGTCGATATGCTCGCGCCCGATAAAATCGATTGCGGCCCGGACGTCGCCAACCCAGCCGGCGACGTCAAAACCAAGTTCAGACAAAGCATCGACAAGAGAGAGAGCGACGAAGGGCTCGTCCTCGACGATCAGAATTCTCTTGGATGCCGGGTCGCCGGCGTACGCAAGCGTCATCTCGAGCCCTTGTTGAACAACGTGGACTGTGCATTGCGCGCCCCTCATTGTCCAGAAAATGGATTGTCATCACGGCTTTGCGGCTAAAATCCGCGCGCGTCAGCGCTGTCCTCGCCAAAGTGCCGCCACGGCGGCGACGGCGCCCGCGATCCAGCCAAGAATCAGCAGCGAGCCGCCGATGGGCGCGGCCATCGGGAAAAGCCGCGCGCCCGCAAGCGCGCGAAAGGACAGGTCGCCGCAAAACAGAAAGCCGCCCAGCAGCAACAGGGCGGCGGCGCAGAGGAACCAGCCGCCGCGTCGCGGCGAGGCCAGGGCGAGCCCGGCGAGCGCCAATGCCGCGACGGCATGGATCAGCAGGAAATCGGCCGCGGTGGTCAGCAGCGGGCTGGCGGACACATGCGCCCCGGCAGCCGCAAGGCCGACGCCGCAGGCCCCCGCGATCCCCGCGAAGGCGGCGGCGACCATCGCCAGTTTCTGCGTTCGCGCGCTCACGGCGGACAGGTCTCCATTGCGGCAGCGCTTCATTAGCGATATCGCGGCGAAAACAAAAGCCCGCCGGATCATTGTATGGACGGGTCCCGCGAAGGGGCTTGCCTCGGCCGGCCACGGGCCTATAAAGCCGACGCTGACATAGAGGCTTGCGCATGCGAAAAACCCTGATCCTGGCGATGAGCGTGTTGCTGATCTCCCCCGCCGCTTTGCTCTCTTGCGCCGCCGCCATGGCCGAGACGCAAGCGCCAGCGACGACCGGGTCGCCCAACCCCGAACCGGTGACTTTCGGCGACTGGACCTTGCGCTGCGGCACGTCGCCCGACGGGGCGACGCGCG
>DAITNE010000111.1:0-6146 GCA_036834765.1 Methylocella sp. | reverse complement strand
CGAGTGGGCGCAGAGCGGATGATGATAGAGCGTTATCATTCAGCTTCGGGTTCGGAAGACGGGGGCGGGGATGGGCGCGATTGAAGAAACATTCGCCGGGACAGGCTTCCCAACTTCAGCTTAAGACTTCGTTAACGCAGAACCTCGCCGCGCCTAGGCCTCGACCGTCTCCTCGCGCGGGATCACGTCGACCTCGACGTCGACGTCCTGCTCCCGCGTGCCGAGGATAATGCCCGCGACCGGCGAGATATCGGCGTAATCGCGTCCTTTTGCGAGCACGATATGATCGTTGCCGATCAGCATGGAGTTGGTCGGATCGAGATCGACCCAGCCGATCTCCGCGCCGCACCAGAGCGAGACCCAGGCGTGCATGGCGTCGGCACCCTGCAGCCTCTTTTTGCCGGGCGGGGGAATGGTGCGGATGTAGCCTGAGACATAGGCCGCCGGCAGGCCGAGCCCGCGCAGGCCCGCGATCATGATATGGGCGAAGTCCTGGCAGACGCCGCGGCGCTTCTGGAAGGCTTCGGAAATGGGCGTCGAAACCTGAGTGGCCTTGGTGTCGTATTTGAAGTCGGCCCGGATGCGCTGCATCAGTTCGATCGCGCCTTCAAGCACCGGCCGCCCGGGCGAAAAACTTGCGCGCGCGTAATCGACGGCGGGCGCAAAGCGCGGCACGTAGCGGCTCGGATGCAGGAAATGGGCAGGCGAGGCCTTGTCGAGCGAAGCGCTGTCGAAGGCCTCCTCGCGCCCCGCCTCGAAGGGCGCCGTCGCGTCCGCCTGCGGCGCCGGGCCGCGATCGACGTCGATCGCCGTGTCGACTGTGACGATCAGATCGGAATGTTCGGTCGCGATGGTGATCGAGGTCACCCGATTGCCGAGAAAGCAGACGCGTTCAACCGATTGGGCCGGCGCCGGATCGATCGTCATCGCGGTGGCGAGAACGGTCTGTCCCGGCAGATCGATCGGCGAAAGCCGCAAGGCGCAATGCGCGAATTTGACGGGCGATCCGTATTCGTAGGTCGTGACGTGGTGAATGTCGTAGATCACGCGAGGCCGCTCCAGCGGTCCGCGCGCGCATTGTGCGGACCTTGCAGAAAATAGCGCGCCGCGACGGCTTCCGCCAGATCGAGGAGGCTTTTCTCGAAACTCAGGATCCTGTCGGTCTCGAGGTCCGCGGCGACGGCGGTGGTGACTTCGGCGGTCAGCTTGACGATCTGCCGGTGGGGCTTCTCCGGCATTCCGTCATCGCTCAACACAGGCAGGCTTTCCAAATGTTCGCCAAGCCGTTCCAGCTGGAACGCGACCGAGCGCGGATTGAAGGGATCGAGCACGACCATGTCGCGAACGGTCCAGAGTTCGACCCCCATCAGGTAGCGCGAGCGATAGGTGATCTGCGAGTCGGCGAGATCGAGCAGAACCTCAAGATCGTCGGACGGCGCCGTCGGGCCGGCGAACTGGCGCGCGAAGCGACAGGAATTGATGGCGCGCTCGACGCGCCGGCCAATGTCGAACAGGCGCCAGCCGGCGCCGCGGTTCATGTTTTCCTGCGCGAGGCCGGAGATCGCGGCGATGGTGCGCAGCGCCGCATCGACCTGGTCATAGGCGTCGGCTTCGCTGAGCAGCGGCTTCTGGTCGGCGCCGAGAGTCTGGTCGAGTTCGCCGATCAGCCGCCAGGTGTCGGCCGAAAGCCGCTCGCGGATGACCGAGGCAGCGCGGCGCGCGTCGCGCACGAGCGACAGGGCGGATCCGTAATTTTCCTCGCTGTGCAGCGCGATGGCGCAAAGCGCCAGCGGATCGCCGGCGGCCGTCTTCGGCGCCGCATGCCAGGCGATAAGGAGGCCAATGACCTTGGAGACCGTCCAGCCGGTGGTTCCGGTTTCGGCGTCGGTGTTGATCATCCGGCCGGCGAGACAGCGGATCAACCGCAAGGTGGCCTCGACCCTTTCGAGATAGCGCCCGAGCCAGAACAGATTGTCGGCGGCCCGGCTCGGCAGATTGCCCATGAGGCGCCGGATCCGCGCCGTCTCGTTGGTCGGCAGCAGCGTGATCATTTCGACGGGCTTGTCGGCGAGCACCCAGACATCCGCCGATTGCACGCCCGCGCCCATCGACACGGCGCGCGCGTCGGCGCGATCGGAAATGCGGCAGAAGCCGCCCGGCATGATGTTCCAGCCGTTTTGCGTTCGCGCCGCATAGACGCGCAGCACGAAGGGGCGCGGCGTCAGGCGGTCATCGTTCCACACCGGCGTGGTCGACAGATTGACGACCTCCTGACCGACATAGTCGATCCCGCGCTCGCCGATGGCGGCGATCAGCCGCGCCTTCTCGTCAGCGGTGAGCAGCCCTGCGATGACGGGCTGATGCTGCGGAAAGCGCAGCACGGGATTGCCGAACGCTCCGCCGATGGCGAGGTTGTCCATGTCGGCGATCACGGAGGCGCGCTCGGCCTGCTGGCCGCACCACCAGGTCGCGATATTCGGCAGGCGCAGATCCTCGCCCATCAGTTTGCGGCAGAGCTTCGGCATGAAGCTCATCATCGCCGGGGCTTCGAGCACGCCGGAGCCAAGCGCATTGGCGAGCGCCACCCCGCCCTCTCGGACGGCCTCGACGAGGCCCGCGACGCCAAGACGCGACTGCCCGTTGAGTTCGAGCGGATCGGCGAAATCGCTGTCGATGCGCCGCCAGATCACATCGGCGCGCTTCAGCCCTGCGATGGTGCGCACATGCACCTTGCCCTCGCGCACGGTGAGGTCGCCGCCCTCGACCAGAATGAAGCCGAGATAGCGGGCGAGATAGGCCTGTTCGAAATAGGTTTCGTTGAGCGGGCCGGGCGTCCAGAGGCAGATGCGCGGATCGGAGCGATCGGCGAGCGCGGTGAGGCCGGAGCGGAACGCCTGGAAGAAAGGCGCCAGCCGTTCGACGTTCATGTCGCGGTAGAGCGCCGGGAACGCGCGGGAGAGCACCAGCCTGTTGGCCAGCGCATAGCCGGCGCCGGAGGGTGCCTGGGCGCGATCGCCGAGCACCCACCACCGCCCGTCGGGGCCGCGGCCGAGATCGGCGGCGTAAAAGTGCAGGAATTTGCCGCCCGGCGGCGTCACGCCGTGCAGGGGATGCAGAAAATCGGCGGAGCCCGTGACCGCGGCTGCCGGAAGATCGCCGGCTGCGATCAGCGCGCCGGGGCCATAGATATCGGCGAGGACCCGCTCCATCAGCTCGGCGCGCTGCTCGATCCCTTGCGCGATCTCGCGCCACTCGTTGGCCTCGATAAGGAGCGGCAGATGCGACAGGGGCCAGGTGCGCTCGCGCGTGTCGCCATAGCTGCGGTAGGAGACGCCGGCCTCGCGAATATGACGGTCGGCCGTGGCGAAGCGGCGGCCGATGTCGTCCGCGCCGAGATCCGTCATCGAATTCAGGTAGCGCAGCCAATAGTCGCGCGGGCGTCCGTCCTCGCCGATGAACTCGTCGGGGACGCCGGCGAGCGGCTTGTAATCGGCGATCAAGGCCGCGAGGCGCTCGGCCGCGGTCGCCTCCTCACTCGTCGAGAGGGTGTCGCTGATGCTCATGTCGAGGATTTCTTCGGCCGAAAGGATTTGAGGACGGCGGCGTCGGTGTCGAGCCAGGCGGCGCCGATGAGGTCGAGGCAATAGGGCACGGCCGGAAACACCGCGTTGAGGCATGTCTCGATCGCTGCCGGTTTGCCGGGCAGATTGATGACGAGGCATGGCCCCCGGTGCGCGGCGATCTGCCGCGACAGGATTGCGGTCGGAACGTCTTTCAGGCTCTCTTGGCGCATCAGTTCGCCGAAGCCCGGCAGAACGCGGGGCGCGGCGGCCTCGGTCGCCTCGGGCGTCAGATCCCGCGGCGCGGGGCCGGTGCCCCCCGTCGTCAGGATCAGGTCGCAGCGGGCGGCGTCGGCGAGGTCGATCAGTTCGTCGCGCACCGATTCGAAGCCGTCCGGAATGATTCGCCGCACGATGTCGAAGGGGCTCGTCAGGATGCGCGTCAGATAGGCGACGATCGCCGGCCCGCTGCGGTCCTCGTAAGCGCCGATGCTGGCGCGGTCGGAGATCGTGACGACGCCGATTTTGGCCGGCCGCTTGGCTTCATCCGCCATTCTTGAACCTTTATTCGACCATCGGCCGGCGCTGACGCCAGTCGCCGGCCACGGCCCTTATAGCGCAAAGCGGGCCAATCGCTTTGGAAAAAAGGCAGGCGCCGCTACCGCTGAGGCAGCGTGGCGCGAAACGAATTTTATTCAAAATCAATTTCGATATCTTGCGCCGGAGGGCTCGTTACATGGCCCATTACCTAGGCGCCAGCTTTCTCACCGCGCCGAAATATGACTCGTTATTGCGCTGATCTGCGCGATGACGCTTTTTTGGCAGTTTGGCGATTTTTTGCTCAATCAGGCTGGGGCGACTCTGGCGATCGGCCGTGGGCGGCGGCGGATCGTTCCGAAAAGCGCGGGCGGCTGTCTAGAAACATGTGATGGTCGATCTGCCGCGTATTTGCATTGACGGATTGCGGAAGACCGATTCAGGCGGCCGCAAGCGGTCGCGGCGTTTTCACTTCCCGCCCGGCGCAAATCTCTGATCGCTGAAGGGCGACGTCGACGGCGTCTTGATCTCGATGAAGGGGATCTCCGCCGCCGTATGGCAGGCGTTGCAGGCCGTCGTGAGCCTGGCGAAGATCGCCTCGAGCTTGGCCGCATCCTTAGGTGCCGAATCGGACTTCAGGTCGGCGAGCGGCGCTGTGGCGTCCGTGACGTACTCGATCGGAATGTTGCGGTAGAGCATAGCCGCCTGTCCGAGACTTTCGCCTATGAGGGTCGCCTCGAAGCGCACGAGCGGCCAATTGCGGCCCTGGATCGCCTCCCATAATTTGATGTGGCGAAGCTGGACGCCGGCCATGATGTCGGAGAGCGCGACGGGCGAGCCCCCAAGGCCGGGTTGCGCGAAGGGCACGTCATCGCCCCGCGCGGTCGGAACGGCGGCGAGCGCTGCGAAAGCCGCCACAGCCAAACTCGTCAAACGCTTCATGGCTCCATCCCCAAAACCACGCCGCAAGCGCCGGCGTCGCGGCGACAGTCGCACGGGGCCCCCCGCCCGCCCATGATCCGCCGCAAAAGGGTGCGGCTCAAATTCTTCCCGCGATCGCGCCGCGGCGATTGTCTGGCGCGCCGCCAAGCCTTAACAGAAAAACGTTTCCTCGTTGACGGCGATTCTGGTCTATCTCCCTGCTTTTTCTGCGATGGAGCCGGTTGCATGCGGTCGACGATGCGCCTTTTGGCCGCAATTCTTTGTCTGACGGGGTTCGGCCTCGTCGCCGGCCCCGCGATCGCTGCGACCTGCCGGGATCCGGGCGGGTTCGACGCCTTTATCGCCAGCGTCAAGAAGGAAGCCGCCGCGCAGGGCATTTCGGCGTCCGCGATCAGCGCCCTCGACGATGTAAGTTTCGATCAGAGCATCATTTCGCGAGACCACGGCCAGGGGGTCTTTCATCAAAGCTTCGCGCAGTTTTCCGGGCGTCTGGTCAATCCCGGCCGCCTGCGCAAAGGCCAGGCCCTGCTCAGGCAATACGCCGGATTGTTCAGCCGGATCGAGCAGACCTATGGCGTTCCCGGTCCCGTGCTTGTCGCCATATGGGGATTGGAGACCAATTTCGGCGCGGATAATGGCCATTCGCGGACCCTGCAGGCGTTGGCGACGCTCGCCTTCGACTGTCGCCGCACCGACAAGTTTCAGGCCGAACTTCTCGACGCACTGCGTCTCGTCCAGCGCGGCGATCTTCCGCTGTCCGCCATGCGCGGCGACTGGGCCGGCGAACTGGGCCAGACGCAATTCTTGCCCTCGTCCTACCTCAAATACGCCGTCGATTTCGGCGGCGGACGCAATCTCATCCGTAGCGTCCCCGACGCTCTCGCGTCGACGGCGAATTATCTGCGCGGATACGGCTGGCAGCGCGGGGCGGGCTGGGAGCCGGGAGAGCCGAATTTCGCCGTCATCAAGGAGTGGAACGCGGCCGATGTCTACGCGCGGACCATCGCGCTATTCGCGACAAAACTCGCCGCGACGAACTAGGACATAGACTCCCTAGTGGCTCGATTCAGTCAGATTGACGGGTATAGATGCTTGAGTCTGATACGG
>DAITNE010000110.1:683-6203 GCA_036834765.1 Methylocella sp. | reverse complement strand
GGTCACAGCGGCACAGTTGCGAGCCGCCCGCGCGCTTCTTGGGATCGACCAGCGCCGCCTGGCCGAGCTGTCGGACCTGTCAGTCCCGACGATCCAACGAATGGAGGCCAGCGAGGGGATGATCCGGGGCAATGTGGATTCTTTAATGAAATTGGTTGGGGCTCTTGACGCGGCGGGGATCGAGCTGATCGGCGACGGCGCCACCAGCCCAGGCGGGGGCCGCGGCGCGCGGCTCAAAGCGGCCTCCCCTAAGGACGCCTCGACGGGCACGCAAACCTATTCCCCTGAGGCGCGGCAAATGGCCGCCTCCCGCGCGCGGGAAAGGTAACTCTATGCCGCTCATGGCCGCACTGTCGCCCGCGGTCGGGCTCTTGTGCGTCGCCGCTCTCCTCGCCGCCGCCGTCCTCGCCATCCCGGCCTGCCGCTGGAAAAACGCTGCGGCGATCGTCTATGGCGCATGCCTCGCGATCTCGCTGGCAGCGCTCGCCAATGCATTGATCCGCCTTCTCTCCAGCGCGCCCGCTTTGGACGTCGTCCTGCCGCTCGGCCTGCCCTGGATCGGCGCGCATTTCCGCATCGACGCGCTCGCCGCCTTTTTCCTCGCCGTCGTCAACCTCGGCGCAGCCGCGGCCTCCCTCTACGGGATCGGCTATGGCCGGCATGAGAGCGAACCGCAGCGCGTGCTGCCGTTTTTCCCGGCCTTTCTCTCCGGCATGAACCTTGTTCTGCTGGCCGACGACGCCTTCAGCTTTCTGCTCGCCTGGGAGTTCATGTCGCTGGCGTCCTGGGCGCTCGTGATGGCGCATTCCCGCGACCCCGAGAATGCGCGCGCGGGCTATGTCTATCTCCTGATGGCGAGCTTTGGCGCGCTCGCCCTTCTTCTCGCCTTCGGCCTGCTCGCCGGCCCCGACGGCGGCTACGCCTTCGCGGCGATCCGCGACCACAGCGGGTCGACGCTGCGAACCGCGCTCGTCCTTGGCCTCGTTCTGCTCGGCGCCGGATCCAAGGCCGGGCTCGCGCCGCTGCACGTCTGGCTGCCGCTCGCCCATCCGGCGGCGCCGAGCCACGTCTCCGCGCTGATGAGCGGCGTCATGACCAAAGTCGCGGTCTACGCCTTCATTCGAATCGTTTTCGATCTCCTCGGGCCGCCGTCATGGTGGTGGGGTCTGCCGGTCCTCGCCATCGGCGGCGGGACGGCGGCGCTCGGCATCCTCTATGCGCTGATCCAGACTGATCTGAAGCGCGTCCTCGCCTACAGCACGATCGAGAATATCGGCCTCATTTTCGTCGCGCTCGGCCTCGCCATCGCTTTCGAGGCGAACGCCTTTCACGCCGCCGCCGCCCTCGCACTGACCGCGGCGCTGTTCCACGTCTTCAATCACGCCCTGTTCAAGAGCGTCCTGTTTTTCGGCGCCGGCGCCGTGCTGACCGCCACCGGCGAGCGCCAGATGGATCGCCTCGGCGGCCTGATCCACCGGATGCCGGTGACGAGTTTCCTGTTCCTGATCGCCTGCGCCGCCATTTCGGCGCTGCCGCCGCTGAACGGTTTCGCCTCCGAATGGCTGGTCTTTCAGGCCATTCTGCTCAGCCCGCAGCTGCCGCAATGGGGTTTGAAGCTTCTCGTGCCGGCGGTCGGCGCATTGCTCGCTTTGTCGGCTGCGCTCGCGGCGGCGTGCTTCGTTCGCGTTTTCGGCATCGTCTTCCTTGGGCGGCCGCGCTCGAAACCCGCGCAGGCCGCCGTAGAGGCCGATCGCTGGTCGCTCGGCGCAATGGCCGCGCTCGCAGCTTTATGCGTTCTCGCGGGCGTCCTGCCGGGATTCGTGATCGATGGCGTCGCACCCGTCGTCGACGCGCTCGCCGGCGCGCGGATGCCGGCGCAGTCGAGCCTGCAATGGCTTTCGATCGTGCCGGTCGCGGAAAGCCGGAGCTCCTATAACGGCCTTCTCGTGTTCGTCTTCATCGCGGCGTCGGCTGCGCTCGCGGCCTACGCCATCCATCGCTTCGCCTCGAAGGCCGTGCGCCGCGCGCCCGCCTGGGACTGCGGTTATCCCGACGCGAGCCCGATGACGCAATATTCGGCAGGCAGCTTCGCGCAGCCGATCCGGCGCGTCTTTGGCTCCTTCGTCTTTCGGGCGAGCGAACACATCGACATGCCGGCGCCCGGGGACATGCGCCCGGCGCATTTCAAAATGGAGCTGCATGATCTCGCCTGGGAACTCATCTATACGCCGATTACGCGGGCGGTCTCCTGGACAGCTGAACGCCTGAACGGGCTGCAATTCCTCACCATCCGGGTCTATCTTAGCCTGGTCTTTTTCGCTCTTGTGTTTCTCCTGCTGGTGCTCGCGGTATGGCCGTGATCGTCGACCTCGCCATCCAGAACGCGCAGATGTTGCTGGTGCTTGCGCTGGCGCCGCTGCTCACTGGCTTCGTGCGCAAGGTGAAGGCGCGTCTTTTGCGCCGCCGCGGACCTGCCCTGCTGCAACCTTACCGCGACCTGCTGCGGCTTTCGCGCAAGGAAGCGGTCCTCGCCGAAAACGCCTCCTGGCTGTTCCGGACGATCCCCTATCTGATCTTCGCCACGACGTGGGTCGCGGCCTCCCTCGTTCCGACCTTTGCCGCGGGCCTCATGTTCAGTTGGTCCGCCGACCTCATCGCGGTCACTGCGCTGCTCGGCAGCGCGCGTTTCTTTCTGGCGCTCGCAGCGATGGATGCGGGGACGAGCTTCGGGGGCATCGGCTCGAGCCGGGAGATGATGATCGCGACCCTCGCCGAGCCCGCCACCATCATGATCGTGTTCACGCTGGCGCTCCTCGCCGGGTCGACCCAGCTCTCGATCATGGCCGGCTTCATGCAGTCCCCGGCGGTCGGCCTGCGGGTCTCGCTCGGGCTCGCGATGGTCGCGCTCGTGATGGTCGCCATCGCCGAAAACGGGCGCATCCCTATCGATAACCCGGCGACCCATCTCGAGCTGACCATGGTGCACGAAGCGATGCTGCTCGAATATTCCGGACGACACCTCGCCGTCATCGAGCTGGCGGCGTCGCTAAAGCTCCTCCTCTACATGTCGCTCATCGCCTGCATGTTCATCCCGTGGGGGCAGGCGCCGCCGGGGGCGAACGCCGGCGCCCAGTTGATCGGCGTCGCCGCCTACATCAGCAAGCTTGCGGCCGGCGGCCTCCTGCTCGGCCTTTTCGAGACGGCGGTTGCGAAAATGCGCGTCTTCCGCGTGTCGAATTTTCTTGGCGCAGCCTTGATGCTTGGCCTGCTCGGAACGCTTCTTCTTTTCGTGTCGCGGAGTCTTTAAGGATGGGCCATCTCGAATTTGACGTCGCTCTCCTTTTCGCCGGCGGCCTCGTGCTATTGAGCTTCATGCTGCTTTATCAGGATCGGCTTTTCGCGCTTCTCAACGTGTTCACGCTGCAAGCCATCGTGCTCTCCCTGTCGGTATCGTGGCAAGCCTATGTCCAGCATGCGCCGCATCTCTATGTCACCGCGGCGATCGCGCTGGTCTTCAAGGCGATCGTCATCCCCGTGGCGCTGCATCGGATCATCGTCCGCCTCGGCATTCACCGCGAAGTCGAAAACGTCGTCACCATCGGCCCCACGATGCTCGCGGGCATGGGGCTTGTCGCCTTGTCCATGGTCGTCATGCTGCGGGTCACTGCCGAGGCTTTCCCGCTGGCGCGCGAGGATCTGGCCTTCGCCCTTTCCGTGATTTTGCTTGGCCTTCTGATGATGGTGACGCGCAATAACGCGGTCAGCCAGATCGTCGGCTTCATGTCGCTCGAAAACGGTCTGATTCTGGCCGCGACCGGGGCCAAGGGCATGCCGCTGGTGGTCGAGATCAGCGTCGCCTTTTCGGTCCTTATCGCCTTCATCGTCATCGGCACGCTGCTGTTTCGCATCCGCGAGCGCTTCGACACCGTCGACGCCGCTGCGCTCAACCGTTTGCGCGAGGGCCGGCGATGAACTGGCTCTCCTATCATGGCGTCGCCCTGATCCTTGCGATCCCCGCCGCGAGCGCCGCGCTTCTCGGGCTGCTTCCGGGTTACCGCGCGCCGGCCCGGATTAATGTCATGTCCTCGTTCGCGACGTTCCTCGCCGGGTTGCTGCTGTTTGTCCATAGACCGGCGCCAACCCCCTACATTCTGATCGACGATCTCAACATCGTTTTCATCGTCCTCAACACATTCGTCGGATTCACCACGAGCGTCTTCAGCGCCAGCTACATCGCTCATGAGCTCGAATCCGGCCGGCTCACCCCGTCGCGCCTGCGCTTCTATCACGCCATGTATCAGGCGCTGATGTTCTCCATGAACCTCGCGCTGGTGGCGAACAACATCGGCCTGATGTGGGTGGCGATCGAGATGGCGACCCTGACCACGGTCCTGATGGTCGGCATCTACCGCACCCACGACGCGATCGAGGCGGCCTGGAAATATTTCATGCTCGGCAGCGTCGGCATCGCGCTGGCGCTGTTCGGCACCATCCTCGTCTACATGGCGGCGCGGCCCGCGGTCGGCGAAGGCCTCGATGGAATGGTCTGGACAGTGCTCATCGCGCATGTTTCGGCCTTCGATCCAGCGCTGCTCAACGTCGCCTTTATTTTTCTGATGCTCGGCTATGGCACCAAGGTCGGCCTCGTCCCTCTGCACGCATGGCTGCCCGACGCCCATGCCGAAGGCCCGACGCCGATATCGGCCGTGCTCTCGGGACTGTTGCTTAATGTCGCGCTCTATGCGGTGCTGCGCTTCAAGCTGCTGCTCGCGGCGAACCCCGGCGCGATCGCACCGGGACCGCTGATGGCGACGCTCGGCCTCGTCTCGCTCGTGTTCGCGGGGTTCATGCTGTACCGGCGCCGCGACATCAAGCGCATGTTCGCCTATTCGTCGATCGAACACATGGGCATTATCGTCTTCGCTTTCGGCATGGGCGGCCCGCTCGCAAATTTCGCGGGCCTTCTCCACATGACCATGCACAGCCTCACCAAGTCGGCGATCTTTTTCGCCGTCGGCCATATCACCCAGGTTACCGGCACACGAGAAATCGCCGATATTCGCGGGCTCACCGCATCGCATCCCGAACTCGGCTGGAGCCTCGTCATCGGCGTGATCGCCATCGCGGGCATGCCGCCCTTCGGGATTTTCATGAGCGAATTTTTGGTCGTCAGCTCCACTTTCGCCCGCCAGCCGCTGCTCGCCATTCCGCTGGCCGGCGGCATTCTCATCGCCTTTGGCGCGTTGTTTCTGCGCTTGCAGGGAATGGCGTTCGGCGCGCCAGCTGGCCCTCCCGTTCCGGCGCAGGCCTCGTACCTGCCGATGATCGCCCATTTCGCCCTGGTCCTGATGGCGGGGGTGTATTTGCCAGGGCCCCTCGTCGCCTGGTTCCAGCACGTCGCCGGCCTGCTTGGATGAAGGCTGCGGAGGAACGACAGATGCCGACACTCGTCGAGGCGTTCGCCAACAGCGTAGCCATCAGAGACCACAGACCATGGCCGCGTCATGCGGCGGGTTCCGA
>DAITNE010000110.1:0-673 GCA_036834765.1 Methylocella sp. | reverse complement strand
TCGCTCGCGGAACAGGTCGCCGCGGGGCATTGGACGCTGTTCGGGCTGTGGGGCGATCAAGACGCGGTCCACATGGCCCTCCTCGACGAAGCCGCGAGCCAGGTCGCTGTCGTCACGCACGCGTGCCCGGCGGCCCATTTTCCGTCCGTCGGCCGCGTTCATCCGCCGGCCATTCGCCTCGAACGGGCGATCCGCGATCTCTACGGCCTCGAGCCGATGGGTCTTCCCGATCCGCGCCCCTGGCTCGACCACGGGGTCTGGGGTCTGCGCCATCCCCTGGCGGCCTGCCCCGCGCCTGCCAGCGACCCCGGGGCCTATCCATTCCTCACCGCCGAGGGTGAAAGCCTGCATCAGATCGCCGTCGGGCCGGTCCACGCCGGCGTCATCGAGCCGGGCCACTTCCGTTTCAACGCCGATGGCGAGGCGATTGTGCGGCTCGAGGAGCGGTTCGGCTATGCGCACAAAGGCGTCGAGGGCTTGATGAGGGGGGCGTCGATCGAACGAGCGGCGCTGCTGGCCGGGCGGACGTCCGGCGACAGCACGGTCGCCTATGCTTTCGCGTTCGCCCGCGCCGTCGAGGCGGCGCTCGAAATCGACGTCCCGTCCCGCGCGATCTGGCTGCGCGCGCTGATGGCCGAGCTCGAACGCCTCGCCAATCATTTCGGCGACATCG
>DAITNE010000109.1:0-6309 GCA_036834765.1 Methylocella sp. | reverse complement strand
TCGCTCCCCTCCGACCCCCATACGACGGTCACGCCGAAAGTCTATATCGGCAAGGGCTTTGGAGACATCGGCGTCGATTGGGCGCGCCCCTTCGCGGTCACCGGCGAAATCGACTACAGCATCCCGACCCACCCGATCGACGCGACGATCGTGCCCGATCCCGTCAGCGGGCTCAACACTTACGCATTGACCCAGAACCCGACCGTGCTGACCTATGGCTTCACCGTGCAATACAGCCTGCTCTACGCGAACTCCTTCGTTTACGAGGTCCCGGATCTTTTCAAACGGCTGATCCCGGCTTTCGAAGGCATCTTCAGTTCGCCCATGTCGAATATTGGTCCGTCGGTCGCCGGCAACTGGACCCATACGACCACCGGCGTGGTCGGCCCGTCCCTTTATTACATCGGCAACTACTTTGAAATCGGCGTGATGGCGCAGATTCCGATTAACCAGGCGAGCGGCAGGCATGTCGGCGTGTTGGCCGTCGTTGATTTCTTCCTCGACGACATTCTTCCGGATTCGCTCGGCAAGCCGCTGTTCGGACCGCCGCAGGCGCACAGCGCCGCTCTGCACTAAAGCGCTAGCACGCTGTCTATCGCAGTTTCTTCGCGCGAAGCGGTCCGCTTCGCTCCAAAACGCCTCAAGGAGGACGTCATGCACCGCATCCTGGCAATTATTCTCGGCGCCGCCTTCGCCTGCTCTCTCGCCGCTACGGGCGCTTTCGCTCATGCCTTCCTGGATCACGCTGTCCCAGGAGTGGGCGCCACGGTTTCGGGTTCGCCGAGCGAACTGAAGCTCACCTTCACCCAGTCGCTCGTTCCCGCCTTCGCCAGCGTGCAGATCGCGACGGCGGGGGGCGCCCCGGTTTCGGCCGGGAAGGCGACGTCCGATCCAGCAGATCCCGCCACGCTGCATGTGCCGCTGGGTCAGCCGCTAAAGCCCGGCGCCTACAAAGTGACCTGGCATGTAGTCTCGGTCGACACGCATCGCACCGAGGGCTCCTACATGTTTACGGTGACGCCTTGAAAAGGGCGTGCTCGCCGGAGGCCAAGGGAACCGGTGAACCGTGACGACTTTCCAATTCCTCGTCATCGCCCGTTGGGTTCATTTCACCTCGGTTTTCGTCCTGTTCGGCGCGGCGCTCTTCTGGTTCTACGCGCCCGCGAGCGTATCGCGCGGCATCACGGGCTTGCCGCGAAGCTTTACGGCGACGCGCCGTCTCCTTTGCGTGGCCGCGCCCGTGGCGGCTGTCTCCGGCCTCGCCTGGCTCGCCGGAATCGTGGTCAACATGACAAGCGATCCGGCAAGCCCCGACTGGGGCAGCTTCAAGGATCCTGAGACCTTGCGGCTGTTTTTTTTCGAGACGAATTTTGGCGTGGTTACGACCATTCGGTTGGCGCTGCTCGCCGCGGCCGTCGGCGTCGTCGCGGTCCGCTTGACGGGGCGCATCTTTCTCATGGCGCTCGTACATATCGGCGGCGCCCTTCTCGTCAGCCAAGCCTGGCTCGGGCACGCAGCCGAGGGCGGCGCCGGGCTTAAAGGCACCGCCATGATCGCGGTCTATAGCGTCCATGTCCTGGCTGCGGGCGCCTGGGCCGGAGGCTTTGCGCCGCTTCTTTTCGCCCTCGTCGAACGCCGCCGGACGGCGGAAGACCCTGCCGCGGAAATTCTGAGGATCCTTTACCGTTTTTCCGCGATGGGCATGGCGGCCGTCACTCTGATCGTCGCAAGCGGAATAACCAATGCGGCGTTTCGCGTCGCCGGCTCTTTCGGCAAGCTGTTCTATACGGCGTATGGCGACGTTCTTTGCGCCAAACTGGCGCTTGTCGCTTTGATGCTCGCTCTGGCTTATTTCAACCGCTTTGTCGCGCTGCCGCGATTGCGCCGCGGTTCGGGCGAGGGCATCGCGCAGGCGAAGGCGCTGACCAGAAACGTCGCCGCCGAACTCGCTCTCGGCGTTCTCGTGCTAGGCGCCGCAGCCGTGCTCGGCGTCACGCCGCCGCCGCAATGAGCACGTCGATCGCCAAATACGCGGGGACATCATATCCCCTTTGCGCCAGCCGATGCTTCCGGCGCTGGCGGTTCTTGCGGCGCCGGCGGTCCTGGAGCAGGCACCTGCTGCAAAACCTTCGTTATCGGATCGCTCGAAACATAGATCGGCGGCTGGAAAGGTCCTTCGCTCGCGCCGATCAGGAACATGATCAGGACAATGCTGGTCGTCAAAATCGCCATCGCGGCGATATGCGGCCGGGGCTTGTCGAGATGCAGCATGGCGATGCTGATCTGCCCCATCAGCGCAAGGACGAAAACAGACGCCCATTTGACGCTTTCCGAGCCGGGAGCGCTGAGCACGAGGCGGGCGGCGCGCGCGCTCTGAACCTTCAGCGCCATATCGAGCAGCAGACCATCGAATCTGGCGTTGGGGTCCTTCGGATCGTGCTGCATCGAAGCGACTGTCTTTATGAGGGCTCCAAGCGCTTGCCGCGCCTCCGGCGCAGCGGTCCCATTGTCGGCCATGCTCGGCCATTCCTTTTCGGTGACCGCTGCGACATAGACGCGAATGTCGCGCCGGATGCCGTCAGTAGGCAGGCCGCTGGCGGAAGCCAGCTCATTGAGCATCGAAAGACTTGCGCCCTCGCTCTCCACGGCCGAGACCGCCTGGCGCCAGCTATCCCAGACATCGCCTGCGACGAAGCCGATCAGAATGCCGAAGATGACCATGATGGCGCCGAACAGTTCGGCGACCGCGCCATTGAAGGTGAGCATCCAACGGCGCGTCTGACGGCCGAAACACAGCCAGTATAAGAAGATCGCCGTCGCCCCGTAAACGCCGGCGATCGCCGCGAACATCAGCGGGAGGGGAAGGTTTAGCCATGCGTTGATCATGGGCGAGCCTTGGAGGCGCCGCGCGCATCCGATCGCAGGATCGTTCCAGATCGACATTTGCGCGACAATGAACGCATAACGTCGGAGAGTGCCGATGTCGGCGGATTTTGGCAATGGCAAAACCCTTGCCTGAAACCTTGCCCAAAGCGTCCGCGCATGAGGACCGCCCAAGCAGCGCGGGTTGCCTCGGCACCGCGATTTATGCGATCAGACGCGCATGCGAAACCTCCATATCGCGGTCGAGCGCTTTCCGATCGCGGGAAAATTCACGATTTCCCGCGGGGCGAAGACCGGGGCGGTCGTCGTCGTCGCATCGATCGAGGAGGGGCGCGCGCGCGGGCGCGGCGAATGCGTGCCTTACGCCCGCTACGGCGAGACGGTCGACGCCGTCTATGCGCGGATCGAATCCGTGAGAGCCGCGATCGAGGCGGGAGCGGACCGCGGTCGTCTGCAAACGCTGCTGCCGCCGGGCGCCGCGCGCAATGCGCTCGACTGCGCGCTTTGGGATCTCGCCGCCAAAAGCGGCTGCGTTCCAGCGTACGCGCTCGCGAGCTTGCCGACGCCGGCGCCGGCGACCACAGCCTTTACCATTTCGGTGGCTAGCCCGGAAGAGATGGCGGCGGCGGCGGCCAGGGCGAACTGGCGGCCTTTGTTGAAAATCAAGCTCGCGGGGGCCGGCGACCCGGCGCGGATCGCGGCAGTCCGCGCCGCAGCGCCGGATGCAACGCTCATCGTCGACGCCAACGAGGCCTGGACGGAAGCCGACCTTTCCTCCCATCTCCAGGCCTGCGCCGAAGCCGGCGTCGCGCTCGTCGAGCAGCCCCTGCCGGCGGGCCGCGACGCGGCGCTCGCCAGGATCCAGCGCATCATTCCCGTCTGCGCCGACGAAAGCGTTCACGCGCGGCAAGGTCTCGCCGATCTCGCCGATCGTTACGACGCGGTCAATTTGAAGCTCGACAAGACGGGCGGCCTGACCGAGATGCTGGCCATGGCGGCGGAGGCAGAGGCGGCCGGCTTCGGTCTCGTCATCGGCTGCATGGTGGCGACCTCGCTCGCCATGGCCCCGGCGCTCCTCCTCGCCGGGCGCGCGAGGTTCGTCGATCTCGACGGACCCTTGTTGCTGGAGCGGGACCGGCCGGACGGTCTCGCATTCGACGGCTCCGTCATCCATCCCGCTTCGCCCGCGCTCTGGGGCTGACTTCCGCAACGTTCTTCAAGATCGGGTCTTCCCCTGGCGTTGCAATGTGACGCAACGCCGTCCTTCGCCTCGGCGTATCCCACGACCTCCGTCTCCTCATTTGCGTTGCGCCCGTAACGTAAGGCCGCGGCATATGCAATTTAAGCAACAATGTCGTTCAATATCCTCGGAGCCAATAGGAAATATAGCAAGATACATCCTCCATTATACTCATTGAGTGCATGCCGTGACATATTTTCGATTTGAAATCGATCGTTATGTCCAATTTTATGCGAATGAGGACAAACGGAAATGAGAATATTGCTTTCTTCGATCTTGCCTTACGGAAAGCGGTCCGGGTTTTTACGATTCAAAGCCGTCCACGCATTCGTCTGTTGCGCATGCTTTTGGATAGCCGGCGCCGCCGCAGCTTCAGCCGGGCCGGTGATCATCAACTACCCGTTCACCGCGGACCCGGGCGATGTCATCAGTCTCGAGGGAAGCGGCTTCGGCGCGGCGCCAAAGGTCTATCTGAAGCCATCGCTCCAGGCGGCGGCGATCGCGCTTGCGACGAAGACGGCCAACGACGGGACCGTCGTCGTGGAAGTGCCGAAAACCATCGCTTTCGATCTCTATAACGTCTGGATTTCGAACGGCTCCGCGACCAGCGCGCAGATCGCCCTGAACGCGCCCCAGCCGATGCATTTCGACAATGTGGAGGTCGTCAGCGGCGTGCATTTCCGCATCTTCGGCCGCAATCTCTACGTCAACGCGAAGGCGCCGACGGTCACTCTGATCGACGCCCAGACGAATGCGCAGCTGAAAGCGACGGTCGTACTCGCGACGAGCAGCGCCTATTACCTCGATGTGGTCGCTCCGTCCGGCGTCATCGCGGGACACGCGTATCAAGCCAATGTCTCGAATGGCTATGCGGCGGCGCTCACCGGCGCGACAATCCTCGGACATGCGGCAGGAACCGATTACTTCGCGATCGGACAGCCGTGGGCCTATGATTTCATCTACGCCGACGGCCCGACCTACAAGGCGGGCGTCAAAGGGACTAACCAGGCCGATCATCACGTCTTCAACGTCGAGACGGATCCGAGCCTCACGATCCACGCCAAAGGCGACGGCAAGACAAACGATGGGCCGGTGATCCAGGCGGCGATCAATCTCGCCTCCGTCCACGGCGGTGTCGTTTATTTGCCGGCCGGGACATACAATACAGCGGCGACCTGGCTCCAGATGGCGTCCAATGTCGTCCTGCGGGGCGCGGGCGCCGCCAGCACGAAGGTCCTTATCGGGCCGACCGGGGGCGGCTTCTACATCCCCCCTGGATCACAAATGGTGGGGTTCGTCGACATGTCGCTCCAGAATGTCGATCTGACCAGCAATTATATCGTCAATCTCGGAACAGGAAATCAGCCGGTCAACAAAGTCTTCCTGCAGCGGCTGAACTGGAATTTCGGCTCCGGCAAGGGGTTAGTGCTGTCGGGCGACCGGATCGCGATCCTCAACTCCACATTTACGCAGGCCATCAATTATCAAAACGGAGACGCCACGCAGAAAACTGGCGGTATGGGACCTCTACATTTGGCGTTGATCAGCAATCTGCAGTTCAAGAACAATGTCGTCAAATGGGCGACCGATGGGAACGCGATGAGCGATCTCGTCAACGCAGTGGTTGAAAACAATGCCTTCACGCGCAGCGCGTCCGACTACATCATCGTCGGAGCGGCGCAACTTTCATGGCCCAATAACGGATATTCGCTCCACGTCGGGGATAGAATTCAGCGGGTAATGGGGTGCCAGCTCTCGATCAATTTCGGCAAGAAACGCCTTCGCTGTCTCGGATGGCGTCCTGAAATACAATTGGAGCGATGGCGAAACCATCCAGAACGAAGCGGGAGGAGCAAATCCGCGGGAGGACACCGGGACGGTCACGGCGTCTGACGCCTCCAGCGTTACCGACAACTCGAAATGCGCGGGAACGTGCGCCTGGCGTTACTATCCAAATTCGATGGTGGTGATCGTCAACGGCGCTGGCGCAGGTCAATGGCGCCATATCACAACGAATGCCGGAAATAAATTCACCACCGACAGACCGTTCGACGTCATTCCGGCGGTTGGCGATCATTTCACGATCTCCGTCCCTGCTTACGAGAATGCTCTGATCCGCAGCAACACGATGAGCAACAAGCCGGCTGGCATCGACCTGTATCACGGCGCCATGCTCAACGTTTCCG
>DAITNE010000108.1:0-6332 GCA_036834765.1 Methylocella sp. | reverse complement strand
ATACGCGGGCGCCATCGCTTCCGGCTGCTCGTCCGGGCCCCCCGCACCGCCGATTTGCAGGGCTTCATCCGCGCCATACTCGTGGCGGGGCCAAAGCAGCGCGGCGGCATAAGGGTCGCGATCGACATCGATCCGCAGAGTTTTTTGTGAGCGCCGCTTGCATGTCGCAAGGAAATTCCTTACTTTGGCGGCCTTCCCGATGAGTTTACCCAGTGATCAAGAGCAAGCTGACGACCAAGGCGCAAACGACGATCCCGCAACCCGTCCGGGCGGCGCTTCGCCTCAAGGAGGGCGATGAACTCGCCTATGAGATCGAAGCGGATCGCGTCATTCTCACCAAGGCGACTGCCGGATTGGCCGACGATCCGTTCGCCACCTTCGGCGAGTGGGAGAGCGAAGCCGACCGGAAAGCCTATGCAAATCTTTAGGCAGGGCGACGTTATCCGGGTTCCCTTTCCTTATACAGACCGCTCGACGCGCCAGCACCGACCAGCTCTCGTCATATCGAAAGGTGCGATAGGCGACGGCGAGAGCCTGCTTTGGGTCGCCATGATCACCAGTGCCGGAAATCGCACTTGGGCTGGCGATGTGCCCTTCGGGGACCTCTACGCGCAATCCGGTCTGCCGGCGCCGTCTGTCGTTCGGCCATGCAAACTCGCCACAATCGAAGCGCGTCACGCTGAACGGCTGGGCCACGTCGAGCCGGCTCTTATGCACGAGGTCGCGGACGTGCTCCGGCAATATTTGGGATTCTAGATCCTGTCCCAATTTCGCGATTCAAGTGAAATTAATCGCCAAATTAAATAGCACACAATTAAATAGCGACCATGCCCTACCCCGGCTGCAGCCGCTGGATCAGCCCATCAAGCTGCTCCAGCGTCTTATAGGCCACGCGCAATTCGCCCCGCTCGCCCGTGCCGACGATCGTCACCTTCAGCCCGAGCCCGACTGAGAGCGAGGTCTCCAGCGAGCGCGTGTTGACGTCTTTCTCTTTCGCCTTATGCGAGGTCTTGGCCTTGCCGCCCTCGGCGTCGCCCTGCAAAATCCCCTCGACGTCGCGCACGCTCAAGCCCTGCGCCGCAATCTTGACGGCGAGCGCGTCGGGGTCCGGGGCGGCGAGCAGCGCTCGCGCGTGGCCCGCCGAAATATGCCCCTCGGCCAGCATGCGGCGCGTCAGATCCGGCAGCTTCAACAGCCGCAGGGAATTCGCCACATGGCTGCGGCTCTTGCCGATCACCTTGGCGACGTCGCCGTGCGAATATTTGAATTCCGTGCCGAGGCGCTCGTAGCCGGAGGCCTCCTCCAGCGGATTTAAATCGCTGCGCTGGACGTTCTCAATGATGGCCAGCTCCAGCGCCTGCCTGTCGTCGGCCTCGACGACGATGATCGGCACCTCGTGCAGGCCCGCGCGCTGCGCCGCGCGCCAGCGCCGCTCCCCGGCGATGATCTCATAGGCGTCGGCAAGCCCAGGCGCGGGGCGGGCGAGAATGGGCTGCAGAATGCCCTTCTCCTTCACCGACGCCGCGAGTTCGTCGAGATCGATCTCGTCGAAACTCTTGCGCGGATTGCGTGGGTTCGGCCGCAAAAACTCGATGGGGACCTTTTTTTGTCCCTTCGCCGGCGCACTCACAGGGTCTTCGCTGTCGCCGATCAGGGCGGCGAGGCCGCGTCCGAGGCGGGGCCGCGCCTCCTCCGTCGATTTCGATGCGCTCATGATGCTTCGCTTTCAAGGCTCGCAGCGGCGCGAAAAACCCGCTCGCGCTGGATCACTTCCGACGCGAGTTTCAGATAGGCCTGACTGCCGCTGCATTTCAGATCGTAGAGAAGGACGGGCTTGCCGTGCGAGGGCGCCTCGGAGACCCGGACGTTGCGCGGGATCACCGTCTGATAGACCTTGTCGCCCATGAAGCCGCGCACGTCGGCGACGACCTGCGAGGCGAGGCTGTTGCGCGAATCGAACATGGTGAGCACGATGCCATGGATGGTCAGCGCGGGATTTAGGTTGGTGCGCACCTGATCGACCGTCGCCAGAAGCTGCGATAATCCTTCGAGCGCGAAGAATTCGCATTGCAGCGGCACGAGCACGCTATTAGCGGCCGTCATGGCGTTCATGGTGAGAAGATTGAGGGACGGCGGGCAATCGATCAGCACATAGGTGAAGCGCTCCGCCTCGGGCCGCTCTTTTTGCTGCTGGCGAAGCGCCTGCACGGCCGCCTTCAGGCAATGGGCGCGGTCCCTGCGGCTCGCGATTTCAAGCTCGACGCCGAGAAGATCGAGCGTCGACGGCGCGATGCTGAGCCGGGGCACGATCGTCGCCTGAAGAACCGCGCGCAGCGGCTCGGTCCCCACCATGACGTCATAGGTCGAGAGCTTGCGATTGCGGCGCTCGATGCCAAGGCCGGTGGAGGCGTTGCCCTGCGGATCGAGATCGATGATGAGCACGGTCTCGCCGACCGCGGCCAGCGCGGTGCCGAGGTTGATCGCCGTGGTCGTTTTTCCGACGCCGCCCTTTTGATTCGCGAGCGCGAGGACCCGCATTTCCGGGGCGCGCTCCGGTGACGCTGGCGCTTCCTGCGCCTCCGGGGCGGCACCCGGGCCGATCCTCGCGCGCGCTTTCAGGAAAGGGGCCGACATTTGGCTATTTCACCTGTAAAACAATGGGATAGCGGCATCACGCGGGGCCGGTTGATGCGGCGCGCGGCTAGCCGAAATCAGGCCGGCGCTTGACGACGAAAATGCGCGCCGAAGGCGACGTCCGGCTCGCCAGGGTCGTAATAGAAAATCTACTGGTCAGCCCTGAATCGGTCAATTCCGCTTCAGCCTGTTCTCCCTTGGAAAACACGCCCGTTGCGCCGTTTTCGATAAGTTTTCCCGCATAATCGAGAAGGACCGGCAGCGGCGCCAGGGCGCGGGCGCTGATCGCCTCGACCGGCGCGTCGAATTCGGGGAGGATTGCTTCGATCCGGCCGCAATGAATAATCGCCGGCGCCCCTGTTTCACGTGAAACACCCCTCAAAAATGCGCATTTGCGCTGGTCGGATTCGATGAGATGAACAGCGGCTTTGGGGTCGTCGGCATAGCGGATGGCGGTGACGAGACCCGGAAATCCGGCGCCGGAGCCAAGGTCGAGCCAGCGGCGCGCCTCCGGTGCTGCGTCTGAAACCTGAATAGAATCAGCGAAGTGGCGGATCCAGATGGCGTCGAGAGTCGTCGGCCCGACAAGATTGATGGTGCGCTGCCATTTGCGCAGCAGGGCCTCATAAATCCTGAGGCGCTCCAGCACCGCCGGTGGGATGTGCTCCAAGAGCGGATGCGTGGAACGGCCGGAAGGCGCCCCGCCGCGGGGTTTTGCGCCGCGGCTCAACGCGCCTCGGCGGAAGGCTTGGTCTCGGCGCGCCGGACCTTGGAGGCGAGCAGCGTCATGGCAGCGGGCGTCATGCCCTCGATGCGCCCGGCCTGCGCCATAGTGCGCGGCCGGGCCAGCTCCAGCTTTGCGCGGATCTCGCTCGAAAGCCCCGGCAGCAGGCGATAATCCAGCGCCTCTGGGATGGTCAGGGCCTCGTCCCGCCTGGCGGCCTCTATATCCTTCGCCTGGCGGTCGAGATAGACCGCATATTTGGCGTCGATCTCGATCTGCGCGGCGATTTTGCCGTCGATCGCGCCAAGCTCCGGCCAGATAGGCCTTAAGGATTCAATCGTCGCGTCAGGCAATGCGAGAAGGTCGAAGGCGCTGCGGCGCAGGCCATCCTGATTGATCTTGAGGCCATGGCGCGCCGCTTCGTTCGGGGTGAGGCTGAAACGTTGCAGAAGGGTCCGGGCCTCCTGTAAGGCGGCGGTTTTGGCCGCGAAGGCGGCGCGGCGCTCGGGGCCTACGCAGCCGATGTCGACGCCGCGCCGCGTCAGCCGCTGGTCGGCATTGTCGGCGCGCAGCGACAGGCGGTACTCCGCGCGCGAGGTGAACATGCGATAGGGTTCGGTGACACCCCGATTTGTAAGATCGTCGATCATGACGCCGATATAGGCGTCCGAGCGCTCGAAGGCGATCGGAGCCGCGCGGCCGGCGAGCGCGGCGGCGTTGAGGCCGGCGACGAGGCCCTGGGCGGCGGCCTCCTCATAGCCGGTCGTGCCATTGATCTGCCCGGCGAGGAAAAGGCCCGGCAGGCGCTTCGCCTCAAGGCTTGTTTTAAGCTCGCGCGGATCGATGAAATCATACTCGATTGCGTAGCCGGGCTGTAAGATGGCGACCTGGGCGAGGCCTGGAATGGTGGCGAGAAAGCGCTGCTGGATGTCTTCCGGCAGCGAGGTGGAGATTCCGTTGGGATAGATGGTGCGGTCGTCGAGGCCTTCCGGCTCCAGAAAGATCTGGTGCGATTCGCGCTCGCCGAAGCGCACGACCTTGTCCTCGATCGAGGGACAATAGCGCGGACCCCGCCCGGCGATGGCGCCGGAATAGACGGCCGACTGCCCGATATTGTCGCGGATGACCACGTGCGTCTGCGCCGTCGTATGGGTAATGAAGCAATCGACTTGGCGGTTTGCGATGGCTTTGGTCAAAAACGAGAAAGGCTCCGGCTCGGCGTCGGCGCTTTGCCGTTCGAGCGCGGCCCAATCGATGGTGTCGCCATCGAGTCGCGGCGGCGTGCCGGTTTTGAGCCGGCCCATGCGAAACCCCAGCGACTCGAGGGTCTCGCCGAGGCGGACGGCCGGCGCCTCTCCGATTCGTCCGGCGGGAATGGTCGTCGCCCCGCGGTGGATCAGGCCGCGCAGAAAGGTGCCGGTGGTGATGATGACGGCGGGGGCGGCGTAGGCCCGCCCGTCGCTGGTGACCAGCCCCGCGACGCGGCCGTCTTTGATCGACAGGTTGGCGGCTTCGCCTTCAAGAAGCGTGAGGTTGGCGGTCGACCTGATCGCGGCCTGCATGGCTTCGCGGTAGAGGCGCCGGTCGGCCTGCGCGCGGGGGCCTCGCACGGCGGGGCCTTTGGCGCGGTTGAGGACGCGGAACTGGATGCCGGCGGCGTCTGCGACGCGCCCCATCAGGCCGTCGAGCGCGTCGATCTCACGGACGAGATGGCCTTTGCCGAGTCCGCCGATGGCCGGATTGCACGACATCGCGCCAATCGTGGCGGCCGAATTGGTGAGGAGGGCCGTGCGGGCGCCGATGCGCGCGGCGGCGGCCGCGGCCTCGCAGCCGGCATGGCCGCCGCCGACCACGATGACGTCAAACCCGCGCATCGCTTCGAACTCCACCGGGGTCCATTGGGGGTGTTTCACGTGAAACAGGGTCAGGGTGTTTCACGTGAAACACCCCCCGCCGCCTTTTAACGCATGAGACGCGTTTTTTCCAGCGCATCGTCGTGCAGGGTGTTTCACGTGAAACAGGGGGGTGTTTTCACGTGAAACACCCTTGACGGGCCTGGCGCTCTTTACGACGTGGCCCGACCGCGTTGTCGGATGCCCGTCGCGCGCCCTCCATCGGCGTTTTGGGGGTGTTTCACGTGAAACACCCCTTGCCGGGCCGCCGCCGTTTCGCGATCCCGAGCGGCCACAAGGGTCAGCGCGCGCCCTCTTCGTCTGGGGATGTTTCACGTGAAACAGGCGCCCGGGAGTGTTTCACGTGAAACAGCCCCCTGCCGACCTGGCGGCTATTTCCCGATGCAGAAGCGTGAAAAGATGTCGCCCAGAATGTCCTCGACATCGACGCGCCCGATCAGCCGCTCCAGCGCAAATAGCGCGGCGCGCAAATCCTCCGCCAGAATTTCGACCGGCGCATCCGGCTCGGCCTCGATCCGCGCGAGGGCCTCGGCCGCAGCGGCGAAAGCCTTGCGGTGCCGCTCCCGCGTGATCAGGCCCGCGTGCCCCGCCCCGCTCGCCGAAAATGCGAAATCAGCAAGTTCTTTCAACAGGTTATCGAGATTTTGCCCGGTTTCCGCGCTGATCGTCAGCGCATGCGCCGCTATTTCGCGCTCGGCCGGTGCCAGATCGCATTTTGTCAAGATCCGCCAGATGGCCCCCGGCCCCAATCTTACATCCGGCTCTACGGGGCGCCCCGCCTCGCTCAGCCACAGCACCAGATCGGCATTCTTCGCCTTTTCAACCGCGCGCGCGATCCCGGCAAGCTCGATCGCGTCCTTGCTTTCCCGCAGCCCGGCCGTGTCGATCAGCGTCGCCGCGCAGCCGCCAAGGTCAAGATGGACCTCGATGGCGTCCCGCGTGGTCCCGGCGATTTGCGAGACGATCGCGACGTCGCGGCGGGCCAGCGCGTTCATCAGCGTCGATTTGCCGGCGTTGGGCGGCCCCGCGATCACGATGGTCACGCCGTCGCGGATGCGCTC
>DAITNE010000107.1:0-6343 GCA_036834765.1 Methylocella sp. | reverse complement strand
CCTTCCCGCCGCGTTACGCCGATGGTCCCACCGCCAGATACATGACCCACATGTTCGACATGCGCTGCCGCGAGAATGGCATCGAGCACAGGCTGACCAAGATCAGGCATCCATGGACGAACGGGCAGGTCGAACGCATGAACCGCACGATCAAGGAAGCCACCGGCAAGCGCTACCATTACGACAGCCACCGGCAGCTCCAGAGCCACCTCACAGACTTCATCGGCGCCTACAACTACGGCAGGCGCCTCAAGGCCCTCAAAGGCCTCACGCCCTACGAATACATCTGCAAAATCTGGACAAATGAGCCAAAACGATTCAGACTCAATCCAATCCATCAAATGCCGGGACTAAACAACTAAGGAGAACAACCTCTTAAATGGTGGGCGCGACAGGGATTGAACCTGTGACCCCTCCCGTGTGAAGGGAGTGCTCTCCCGCTGAGCTACGCGCCCGTCCATTCGCGGGAAAGGCTGTTCCCGAGCGACGGCCAGACCTTTATGAAAGGCGAAGGATCGAAGTCAAGCCGGATTTCCGCGCCGAGGCGGCCAGCGTCCGTCGGCGCCGTCAACAAAATGCAATATGATGCGCCAAAAGATGTGCCAGCAAATCGAGGCCGGACCGGCCGCATTCGGGGAAAACGATGCTTGTTCGACTTCGGCGTTCGGCTCTGGCGGCCGGCGCGCTGCTGCTTTTGCCGGTTCAGGGCGCGTTCGCGGATGACGCGCTGCGCGCGCCCAAGGGGCTTGAGAAGATCGAGACGATCGTCGTGCTTTATGCGGAAAACCGCAGCTTCGACAATCTTTACGGCCGTTTTCCCGGAGCCAATGGCCTCGCCGATCCCGCGCCCGACGCGGGGCGACAGTATGACCGCGATGGCGCGCTCCTGCCTGAATTGCCGCCGGTCTGGGGCGGCCTCACCCCGCGCGGCGTCGAGCCGGCGGTCGATCAGGAACGCACCGCGCATCTGCCAAATGCGCCTTTTGCGATCGACGATCCAAACGGCCTCAATACGCCGCTCGGCGTTGCGACCAGAGATCTTTCACATCGATTCTATGAAAATCAGATGCAGATCGACGGCGGCAGGAACGATAAATTCGTCGCTTTCGGCGATTCCGGCGCGCTCGTCATGGGCCATTACGACGGCTCGAAACTGCCGCTTTGGCCTATCGCGCAGCGCTATGTTCTCGCCGACAATTTCTTCATGGGCGCGTTCGGCGGCTCTTTCCTCAACCATATCTATCTTGCCTGCGCGTGCGCGCCGCGCTATCCGGACGCCGACAAAAGCCCAGCCAAGGGTCTGATCGCGGCCGTCGAACAGGATGGCGTTTCGCTGACGCTCGCGCCCGATTCGCCGAAATCCGCCCTCGAGGGCATCTCGGTATTCGTCAATGACGGGCAGATCTCTCCCGATTTCTATGCCGTCAACACGATGCAGCCGCCCTATCAGCCAAGCGGCGTCAAGCCGGCCCCCGGCGGCGACCCGGCTTACGCCGATCCTTCGAAGGCGAGTACCTTGCCGCCGCAGACCGTGCCGACGATCGGCGATCTCCTGACGGCCAAGGAGATAAGCTGGGCCTGGTACGCCGGTGCCTGGGACATCGCGCTCTCGGGCGCGAAGGTCGAGCCCAATCCGAATTTCCAGTTTCATCATCAGCCGTTCAACTATTTCGCCGCTTTTGCGCCCGGAACGCTCGCGCGCGCGGATCACCTGCGCGACGGCGGATTGAACGGCGCGAAGTTCATCGAGGCGATCGACAGGGGAGCCTTGCCGCATGTGACGTTCTACAAGCCGCAGGGGAGCCTCAACGAGCACCCCGGCTATTCCGACGTGCTGGCCGGCGACGACCACCTCGCCGAACTTGTCGCCCATCTCGAAAAGAGCCCGCAATGGGATCACATGATCGTCGTCATCACATATGACGAGAATGGCGGCTTCTGGGACCACGCCGCGCCGCCGAAGGGCGACCGCTTCGGGCCGGGAACGCGCATTCCAGCGCTGATCGTCTCGCCCTTCGCGAAGAAAGGCTTCGTCGATCATACGCTCTACGACACCACCTCCGTGCTGCGGCTGATCACCGAGCGCTTCGCCCTGCCGGTGCTGCCGGGCCTCGATGAGCGGGCCAAGGCGATCGCGGCCGGCGGCAAGACGCTCGGCGACCTCACCAATGCGCTCGATCTCTCTGCGCCGTGAGCGCTCCGCCCGATCTCGAGTCCAATGTCGAAGCGCTGGCGCGCGATTTCGCCCGCCGCGCCGCAGAGCATGACGAGGCGGGATCGTTTCCCTTCGAGAACATCGCGCGGCTTAAGGAGGCTGGCCTTCTCGCCTTCGTCGTACCCAGCGCGCTCGGCGGCGGCGGCGCGGGCCTATCCGCCGCCGCCCATGTCGTCAACGCGATCGGGGCGGGCGAACCCTCGACCGCGCTGGTGCTGGCGCAGCAATATCTTTTCCATTTCCGCATGCTGCGCCATCCGGCCTTTCCGCCGGCGCTAAAGGAAGAGATCGCGCTTTCTGCCGTCACCGATGGCGCGCTCTGCAACGCGTTGCTGGTCGAGCCCGAACTGGGCACGCCAAGCCGCGGCGGCTTGCCGGCGACGGTCGCGCGCCGCGTCGAGGGCGGCTTTCGCTTGACGGGGCGCAAAATCTATTCGACGGGAAGCGTCGCCTTGCGCTGGCTCACCGTCTGGGCGCGCACCGACGATTGCGAACCGGCCATCGGCGGCTTAATCATTTCGCGCGGCGCCGAAGGCGTCTCCATCGAGG
Organism: Methylocella sp.; assembly: GCA_036834765.1. Lineage (GTDB taxonomy): Bacteria > Pseudomonadota > Alphaproteobacteria > Rhizobiales > Beijerinckiaceae > Methylocapsa. The sequence continues at coordinate 3,579 of DAITNE010000107.1, read as the reverse complement.
AGACCTGGAATCATCTCGGCATGCGCGCCAGCGCCAGCCATGACATGGTCTTCAACGACGTCTTTGTTCCCGAGGATCACGCCGTCGATCTCAAGGCCCCGGCGGACGTCGAGCCGCCGGACGACGCCGCGACCGCCTGGATCGCGACCCTGTTCAGTACGATCTATGATGGAGTCGCGCGGTCGGCTCGTGACTGGCTTATCGACTTTCTTAAGCGCAGGGCGCCCTCGAACCTTGGCGCGCCGCTCGCGAGCCTGCCGCGCATGCAGGACGCCGTCGGCGCGATCGACGCGCTGCTTTACGTCAATCGCACGCTCCTCGCCGACATCGCCGGCCGTTGCGACGCCGGCGCGCCGCCGCCCCCGCGCGAAAGCCAGTTCATGAAGCTTGCTGTTACGAATAACGCGGTCGCAGCGGTGGAAAAGGCGCTGGAAGTCTCGGGCAACCCGGGCCTTTCGCGCCATAACGCGCTGCAGCGCCATTATCGCGACGTGCTCTGCGCGCGCGTCCATTCCCCCCAGGACGATGCGATCCGGTTGAACGGCGGCCGCGAAGCCCTGTCCATCCGGCCCTGAGCCGCTCTAAACTCTTGGAATCGATCACGTTCATGATTTTGGATTGGTTCAATCCAAAATCATCGCGATCTAAACAGCCGCGCTATTTTTCCGTGATCTTCAGTTCGATGCGGCGGTTGCGCTGATTGGCCTCGTCGCTGTCGCCGGGGTCTATTGGCTGGAATTCGCCGAAGCCGGCGGCGGCGAGCCGTTGCGGCGGCACCCCTTTCGAGATCAGATATTGCACGACCGCGATCGCGCGCGCCGCCGACAGCGACCAGTTCGAGGGAAACTGCGCCGACTGGATCGGCTTCTTGTCGGTATGGCCGTCGACGCGAACGATCCAGGGAATATCGGGCGGAATCTCATGATCGAGTTCGATCAAGGCGTTCGCCAGCTTGTCGAGTTCGACGCGCCCGGCCGGATCGAGGCTGGCCTGGCTGGAGGGGAACAGCACTTCCGACTGGAAGATGAACCGGTCCCCGACCACGCTGACGCCCGGCCGGTCGCCGAGGATCTGGCGCAGCCGCCCGAAGAAGTCCGAACGGTAGCGGGCGAGTTCCTGCACCTTCTGCGCGAGGGCGACATTGAGGCGCGCGCCGAGATCGGCGATTTTCGCCTGCGATTCGACGTCCGACTTCTCCGATGCGTCCAACGCCGCCTCGACGGCGCCGAGCTGGCGCCTCAAAGCGGCGATCTGCTGATTGAGAATGTCGACCTGCGCCAGCGCCTTGGCCGAGAGATCCTGTTCCGCCGCCAGCTCTTGCTGCGCGCTGGCGGCGCGGGCGCCCGCCGCGTCGACGTTGGCGGCGCCCGCCTTGTCCGATTCGAGCAGGCCCTGCATCCGGGCTTTGTCCTGCTGGGCCGCTTCGAGATTCGCCGACAGGACCGCGGCCGCCCCTTCAGCCTCCGTCTTGCTGGAGCGCTCCAGCGCCAGCAGCTGGCTCAGCTCCTGGATCTCGCGATTGAGCTTCGTCAGGGCGGTGTCCTTGCCGGTCACTTCGCGGGCGAGGAAGAATTGCGCCAGCATGAACACGGAGAGGAGGAAAATGATCACGAGGAGCATGGTCGACAATGCGTCGACGAACCCCGGCCAATAGTCGATCGGGCGCATCCGCGCCCGCGCGCGCCCCGCCATCAGAAACGCTCGCTATTTGCTGTCGGCATCAACCGCGCTCCTTCAGCCCCTCGGCGAGCCGCTCAAGCACGTTTTTGACCTCGCGGCCCTGTTCGGCCTGGGCCTCGACCCAGTCGCGGATGATCTGCTGTTCCGAGCGCATGTGCTGCACCAGCGACTGCACGCCATCGGCGAGATTGGCCACCGCGATCGACGTCGCTTTCGCCTGAGCCTGGTCGACCGAGGCCGCGATCTTTTCAAGCGCTACGCGAAAATCTGCGGGCAGCCCGTCATAGGCGGGCGCGATTTCGGACGTGGTGGCGACGGGGATCGCGGTCAGATTGTCCTCGAGTTCGCTGAAGAAGCGGTTCTGCGCCTGTCCCGCCTGAAGATCGAGGAAACCCAGCACGAGAGAGCCGGAGAGGCCAAACAGGGACGAGGCGAAAGAAATGCTCATTCCGGCGATCGGCGCGGAAAGCCCGTTCTTCAGATCGTCGAACATGACGCCGGCGTCCGAGCCCGTCTGCATCGATTTGATGACGCCGCCGATCGAACCGACGGTCGCGATGAGGCCCCAAAAGGTGCCGAGCAGGCCGAGAAAAATAAGCAGGCCGGTCAGATAGCGGGCGGTGTCGCGCGATTCGTCGAGTCTGGCGCCGATGATGTCGAGAACATTGCGCAAAGGCATCGCCGCGCGGTCATCGACCGCGAATCCGTCGCGCAAGGCCTGCTCCACCGGCGCAAGCAGGATCGGCGGCTTGACGCGCCCGGCCTCGCGGTCGAGCAGGGCGTTGGCCCATTTCACTTCGCGAAACAGCCGGATCACCTGGCGCAGCCCGAGCAGGATCCCGAACGTAAGCACGCCGAGGATCAGGCCGTTGAGGCCGGGGTTGGCCATGAAAGCGGTCGCGATCTGGCGATTGAGAATCAGAACGCAAAAACCGGCGAGGATCAGGAAAACCAGCATCCGCACAAGATAGATGATTGGATAAGTCAGCCGGCGGCTGTCGCTAGCGCGCATGTCGATCACCGCGCATGTCGATCGCCAGCGCGCGCCAGGGGCGACCCGAAAAGGCGTCTGCGAAGTTCATCCTGTCTGATCCTTTGGCGATGAGTTTAACAAGATTCGAGCGCATCGGGCCAGAGCTTGGATCGGGGAATCGACGATGAGGCAAGTAAATTTGACCGGGGCGCGCAATTTTGGGAGGCTGGCCGCTCGCATCAGCGAGACCGGGGCGAACAGCCCGCGCACCGGGCAAGCCGCACGCATTGCCGGAAAAAGGCGAAATTTCAGGGCGCTGCGGGATCGCGGCCGGCGCGCGCGGAACTTTGAGCTGCGCCAGACGTTGCCGCCTCCACTGAGGGCGTTTCGGATGGCCGATCTCATCGATGGTTCCGTCACCCGTCCGCGCAGACAGCGCGACGCGGCGCGGACGCTGGAAATGCTCGCCACGCTGATTTCCGTCGCTTTCGCCATCGCCTTTCTTTACTTCGGTCGCGACATCCTCGTTCCCATCGCCATCGCGGTTCTATTGAGCTTTGTGCTTTCGCCGCCGGTCCTCGCGCTTCGGCGATTGGGCCTCCACCGGACCGTCGCCGTCCTGGCGGTCGTCTTCGCCAGCCTTGTCATCGCCTTCGCCGTCAGCGCCGCCTTGACCCGGCAAGTCTCCGAACTTGCCGTCGACCTGCCGAAATATCAGACGACAATCAACGGCAAGATCGGCAAATTGCGGGACGCCGTCTCGGCCAACGGCTTTTTTGCAAAAGGCGTGAACGCGCTGAAAAGCTTTGGCGATCTCGGCCGCAAGCAGCTCGGGTCGCCCGAACCCGCCGCCTCATCGCAAAACGAGGCGGGCGACGGCGCTGCGGAAGCGCGGCGTCCGGTGCCGGTCGAGGTGGTGCAACAGT
>DAITNE010000106.1:0-6392 GCA_036834765.1 Methylocella sp. | reverse complement strand
GGACTTGCAAATTTGTGAAGCAGGAAGAGAATCACGAAATGAACCACGCGGGTCGTGACACAGACGACCATGTGTTGGCTGGAAAATTCCCGGCACATTTTCAAAAAATCAAATGAAAACCAAAACCATCCTGATTTCAATCGTGCTCCTTGCCACCCTGCTTGTCAGCGCTTGCGGCATCGCCACCTTACCCACCCCAGCCTCCACGGCCTCCCCGGCTGCCCCACCGGCTCCAGCTCCAGTTCCAGCGCCCACGCCGCCGGCTCCAGCGACTGCCGCGCCCCCAACGCCCGCTCCGCCGGCGCCTGCACCCGCTCCCGCCGCGCCCCCGCCAGCCCCAGCGGCGAAGCCCGCCGCGCCAAAATTTCCGCCGATGTCGCTGCGCGAAGAGGCCATGATCATCCGCTTCTCATGCGGCCCGGACTACCGCGCGCTCTGCGCCAGCGAACCTCCCGGGCGCGGGCGCATCGCTGCTTGCCTTCGCGCCAACGCCGCGTCTCTTTCGGCCTCCTGCAAGGCGGCGTTGATGGGCGCTCGAAGCCGACTGAGTCGATAGCGCGACAAGCAAAGGACGCCAGCCATGGGTGACTACGCTTTTCCTCCGCCGCCGGTCGTCGCACTCGCCACGACGTCGGGCGAATCGTTTCCCGTGCGCCGCATCTTTTGCGTCGGCCAGAATTATTCCGAGCACGCGCGGGAGATGGGCGGCGATCCCGACGCCGATCCGCCGTTCTTCTTCACAAAGCCCGCCGACGCGATCGCGAGCGGCGCGGTCATCCCCTATCCGCCGGCGACCTTCGATTTCCAGCACGAGGTCGAACTCGTCGTCGCCTTCGGCGGCGGCGGCCGGGACATCGAGCCGGGTCGCATCGATGAGCTGATTTTCGGTTACGCCGTCGGGCTCGACATGACCCGGCGCGACCTTCAGGCGGCGGCGAAGAAAAAGGGCCGCCCATGGGATATGTCGAAGGGATTCGATTTTTCGGCGCCCTGCGGCGCGATCACGCCGAAGGCCGAGACCGGGCCGCTCGCCAAGGGCGCGATCGAATGCAAGGTGAACGGGCAGACGCGCCAGCGCGGCGATCTTTCCGACATGATCTGGAAGGTTCCAGAGATCGTGCGGTTTCTGTCGGCGCTCGTCGAGATCAAACCTGGCGATCTTATCTTCACCGGCACGCCGGCCGGCGTCGGCCCCGTGTTCAAGGGCGATGACATCGAAGCGACGATCGCCGGCTTGCGGCCGCTGACGATCAGGATCGGCTGAGCGTCCGCACGGCTCTCGGCGCACTCCCGATATTCAAGGCGATGTGTCGAGGCGCGCTCAACACAGCGCCGGGGCGGCCGCGGCTTTCCTCGCGGGCATAGCGCACGGCCGCCGCCTCTGTTGCAAACATGCCGCCGCAGCGTCCATGCGCCTCGACGACAACCCAGTGATTTTCATCATCGCGGCCGACGATCAGACTTGGAGGCTCCTCGTCTGAAACAGCGCTCTCCCCCGCGCTTTCACGCAGCGGACTCAAGATCGCTTCCACGGGTAGGGAAGCGAATTAACCTGGTCGTGCGCCTGGCGCGGCGGAAACTGCGCAGCGGCAGGATTCCAACCGCGCACGTGGTCCAGCGGAAGCTTCGTCTCGACCTGCGTCTCGCCCACCGGAAGCGGCGTCTCGCGCAGCGGAAGGATTCCAGCCATGCGCGCCGTCAGCGAAACCGCTACGATCAGGGCGACGAGACCGACATAAATGAGGCCGGAGCGGCTCCATATCGATCTGTCCATCGACGCGACGTTTATTTCTACGAATCTATCTGTTGATCTTGTCCTCATCTCTCGCTCCATAAGCCGCGGCTGGCGGCTTCGGCGCGGAAGATGACTCAAACGCGCATAAGGGTTCGAGCCGAATCGGAGGCCTTCGCCCTCTGGAAAATATAAAGAAGCGGCGCAGTGCTGGATGCGGAAAATTCAAGGCTGGTTTTCGGCCCGCATCCCGCTCGAACCCACGCAATCGATCGCGGTCACTGCGCCGCGCAGGGAGCGAGAAGGCGCGGCAGATTGACTTCCGCATAAATAGGTGTATATGCACCCATATGGCGAAGTTGGATAATCCCTTCCTGCCCTGCCGATCTTGCGTCTGCTCCTCCCTTCGAAGGACAAGCCGAGCGGTGACGCAACATTACGAGGACCACTTTCGCGGATCGGGCCTTCGCGCGACGCAGTTCACCATTCTATCGACCCTGGCCCAGACGGGGCCGCTGCCGCTTAGCCGGCTGGCGCGTTTCATGGGCCTCGAACGGACGACTCTGACGCGGAACCTCTCTCCGTTGAAACAGCGCAATCTGGTGACGCTCGCAGGCGCTCCCGACGCCCGCGTCCGGGAGGTCGCGATCACGCCGGCGGGCGAGGCGTTGGCCCGCAAGCTGCTGCCGCGTTGGCATAAGGCGCAAGAAACCGTAGGCGAGGTTTTGAACGAGCTCGGGCTTCCGGCCAGCGGAGTTCCCTGATTTTTTCGCTCTTATAGGTGTATATGCACAGGAGGAGAAAATGACCTTTGATTTGCTGTCGATGGCGGAAGTTACAGTCAGCGCCGCCACAATTGTCGTCACTCTTGCCGTCCTGTTCGGGCGAACCCTCACCGAGCGAGCCCTCATAGCCGGAGCGCTGGCAGTCTGGTTCGCCGCCTTGCTCTCAGCGGGCGCCAGCGGCGCGCTGCAAAACGAGGGCGGACTTGGCGCGCCGGGGCTCGGCGCGACCGTCGCGCTGGCCCTGACCGCTCTCACACTATTCGGCTTCGGCGATCGCGGGCGCGCGAGAATCCTTGAAGCGCCGCTGCCTTGATCGCTGTTCAAGCCGTCCGCGCGCTCGGCGTCTCGTTCATCCTTCTTTACTTTGCGGGGAGGCTGCCAGCTCCATTTGCGCCAGTCGCCGGATGGGGCGACACTGTTATCGGCGTCACGGCGCTGCCATTGGCGTATCTCGCCTCGCGCGCGGCCAATACTTGGCGAGGCGCAATTTGGCTGTGGAACAGCTTGGGCCTGCTCGACCTCATCGTCGCCGTGGGCCTCGGCGCGATGTCGGCGCCAGGACCGCTGCAACTGTTCGCTGGTCCGTCCGACAGCGCGATCATGACGACCGTGCCCTGGATCGTCATCCCCTGTTTCCTTGTACCGGCGCTGGCCTTCGTGCATCTGGCGATCTTCTACGGCTGGGCCGGCTCGGCGCGACGACGCTCGCGGCCCGAATGGCTTGACGCTTGCGGACCTATCCGGCGACGCGGGATAGGTCCGCCACCTCGTTCACCGCGCGGCGCAAGCGGGCGAGAAGACGCAGCCGATTGAGCCGCAGCTCCGGCTCCGGCGCGTTGACGGTAACCTTTTCGAAGAAGGCATCGACCGGCGCGCGCAGCGAGGACAGATCCGTCATGGCGTCCTCAAACGGCGTCTCATCGGCTGATTCCGCGCGGCCGATGCGCTCCTGCGCCAGTTCCAGATGCCTGCGCACCTCGGTGTCGAGGCTTTCGATCCTTTCCCATAACAGGACTTCGGCCGGCTCCTGCAACAGGCTGTGATCCGGCGACGCCTCGAAGGCTCCGGCGCCTTCTTTTTTCTCCTCGGCGCGCAGAATATTCGCGGCGCGGCGATAGCCGGCGAGCAGATTGGCGCCGTCCTCCGTGTCGAGAAAGGCGCCGAGCGCCTCGACCCGGCGCACGATCAAAAGCAAGTCGTCCTGATCCGGCAGCGAGAATACGGCGTCGATCAGATCATGCCTTGCGCCGCGCTCGCGCAGATAGATTTTCAGGCGGTCGGCGAAGAAGCCGAGAAGCTCAGTCGCGTCTGAAATGCTTTTTTGCAGATGGAATTCTTTCGCTCCCTCCTCAAACCCACGTTCGTAAGCGTCGAAAACCTTCTCCACGGCTTCGTTTTTCAGAAGGTGTTTAACGGCTTCAAAATGCGCCAAAAAGTTCGCGGAACTGAAGCGATGCAGCCCAGCCGAGACCAGGCCAAAAGCGTACATAAACTTGCCGTCAAGCCTCAGCCGGATCCCGTTCTCCAAAACGATCCGAATCGTGCCGAGCGCGGCGCGACGCAAAGCGTAAGGGTCCTTGCTACCGGTCGGCTTTTCATCGATCGCCCAGAAACCAACGAGCGTATCGATCTTGTCCGCCAGCGCCACGGCAATGGAGACCGGCGAATTCGGCACGCTGTCATTCGGCCCCTGGGGCTTATAATGATCCGCGATCGCCTCGGCGACCTCTTCGGGTTCGCCCTGCGCTCTGGCGTAATAGCCGCCTATCAGACCCTGCAGTTCGGGAAACTCGCCGACCATTTCGGAGGTGAGGTCGGCCTTCGCGAGGAACGCCGCGCGGCGTGCCAGCTCTGCATCGGCGCCGATGCTTTCGGCGATTTCCTTTGCGAGCGCGACGAGCCGCCCAACCCGCGCGCGCTGCGTTCCGAGCTTTTCGTGGAAGACGACGGACTGCAGCTTTGCAAGCCGGTCCTCGAGCCTCACCTTGAGATCGGTCTCCCAGAAGAATTTCGCGTCCGACAGCCGCGCGCGGACGACCCGCGCATTGCCCGCCGCGATCGCCGCGCCGCCGTCGCTCGCCTCGATATTGGCGACCAGCGCGAATTTGTTGGCCAGCCGTCCGGTCGCCGCATCGTTCAGCACGAAACATTTCTGATTGGCGCGGATCGTCGCGCGGATGACCTCCGGCGGAATGTCGAGAAAGGCGGCGTCGAATTCGCCGGTCAGCACGACCGGCCACTCGACGAGGCCCGCGACCTCGGCGAGCAGCGCCTCGTCCTCGATGAGTTCGAGACCCTGGGCGAGCGCAAGGTCCCGCGCGTCGTGCAGGATGATGTCGCGCCGGCGCGCGGGGTCGAGCACCACTTTGGCCTTGGCGAGCGCGGGCGCGTAATCGTCGAATCGCCGCACGGAGATCGCCCGCGGCGCCATGAAGCGATGGCCGTGGGTTTGATTGCCGGCTTTGATCCCGTCGACCGAAAAGGGCACGACCTCCGGATCCTCGGTGTCAGGGCCGAAGCTCGCAAGGATGCTATGCAGCGGGCGCACCCAGCGCAACGAATCGGAGCGGATCGAGGCGGCGCCCCAGCGCATCGATTTCGGCCACGGAAAGCGCCTGATGACGAGGGGCAGGATTTCGGCCAGAACGTCGATCGTCGCCTGGCCCTTGCGCTCGATCACGGCGATATAGAACTCGCCCTTTTTCTTCGGGTCGAATTCGATTTTCGCGTCGGCGATCGAGGCGAGCCCCGCGCTTTTCAAAAACCCCTCCACCGCCGCCTGCGGCGCGCCGACGCGCGGGCCTTTCTTTTCTTCGCGCAGATCAGGCTGGCGCGCCGGCAATCCGGCGATATGCAGTGCGAGCCTGCGCGGCGTCGCGAAGCTCGCGGCGCCCTCGAAGCGGAGGCCGCGCTCGGCAAGGGCGTCGGTAACGAGGCGCTTCAAATCCTCCGCCGCCTGCGCCTGCATGCGGGCGGGGATTTCTTCGCTGAAAAGTTCGAGAAGCAGCTCGGGCATGGTCTCGTTGGCGTGACGAACTAGGATCGATCCGGCCGAGCCTTCGTCCATAAAGGATGCATCGGTGACTAAGCGCTGATTTCCGCCGCGCCAAGAGAAATCTGAACGCCGGCCGGAATCCCGCTGAAATTTCGACGCCTGCGGCGCCGCCCTTTTTTCAGCCCGTCACGAAATCGCGCGCTCTATTTTTGAAGCCATGCGGAACAGGCAAGACGTGGAAGCGTTGCACTAAGAAGAAATGGAGTTTGCCATGAACAGTCCCAAATCTCTCGCTCTTTCGGGCGCGGCTCTGCTTGCGCTGACCTCGGCGGTTTCGGCCGCGCCGCTCAGCATCGCGTCCGGCGACCTCGTCAGACCGGCGTCGCAGATCGAACACGCCTATTACCGCCATTATTACCATCACTATCGCCATTACGGCTATCACCATCGCCGCTACTGGGGCTACAATCCCGGCGCGGCGGTCGCCGGCACAGTGCTTGGCGCGCTCTCGCTCGGCATCGGCGCCGCGACGCTCGGCGATTGCGGCTTCTACGGCTGCGGCTATGGCTACCCCTATTACGGTTACTATGGCGGGCCCTATTACGGCGGCGGATACTATGGCGGCGGCCACTATTGGCATGGCGGACGCTATGCGTATGGCGGCGGCCTGCATACCGGCCGCAGCGTCGGCTTCGGCGGCGGCTTCCATGGCGGCGGCTTCCATGGCGGCGGCTTCCACGGCGGCGCCCATCGCTGACGCCGGCGCGTTCAGTCCAAGCCGCCGCCCGCCGTCTTGAGCCAGGCGGCGCCGCAGGCTTTCGCCAGCTCGCGAACGCGTAAAATATAGCTCTGACGCTCGGTGACGGAGATCACGCCGCGG
>DAITNE010000105.1:0-6419 GCA_036834765.1 Methylocella sp. | reverse complement strand
AGGAGGTGCTCGCCGTTCCGGTCAAGACGGAACAGTATTACGGCAAGCCCGCGGGGCTTGTGGCCGCCGCCGCCGACGCTGAAGGAATAAAGGCCGCCGCCTGCGAAAGCGCCGAGGCGGCGCTGCGCTTTCTCTCCGCGCGCGAATGGCGCCGACCGCCGCGCATTCTCATCGCGGGCAGCCTCTACCTCGCCGGCGAAGTGCTGGCGCTGAACGGAACGCCGCCGCGCTAACAGTTCAATGGCGCTAGTTTGAAGGTTGGACGAAAACGCGCGCGCGCTTCGCGGTAATCTTTTTTTGGTGGTCGATGGCGAGGACCGATGATGGATTTTGCCATCTCGCGCGTTAACCGCAGCGAATGCTCGACATGAGCAGCGCGGGGACAGAAAGCCTTCCGAATTATTTTGCGCGCCGCGATCGGACGCTGACTTGATCAGCCGAGCCTCCGCTCCGACGGTCCGGCGCCGACGATTGGTCCGCCCGCGCCTGAAAAGGAGCCTGGCGAATGAAATATCCCTTGGTAATTAGCTGTCGCGCCTTGCCGGCCGTGGCGACCTTGCTGATCATCGCTCTACAAATTCCTGGCGCGTGCGCCCAAAACGCCGGCGCCCCCAATGCGCCCAGCGCTTGCGCCGGCGACTCTGGCGGCGTCACGACGCCGCGCGGCTTTTGCGCGACGGTGTTCGCTGACAACATCGGCCATGCTCGGCAGCTTGTCGTTGCGCCGAACGGCGTCGTCTACGTCAACACCTGGAGCGGTCGCTACTACAAGAACGATACGCCGCCGCCCGGCGGATTTTTGGTCGCACTCAAGGATACGAAGGGCGACGGCCACGCTGACGTCATCGAGCGCTTTGGCGAGACGATCGCGACCGGAGGCCATGGCGGCACCGGCATCGCCCTCTACAAGGGGGCGCTCTTCTCCGAAATCAACGATCGCATCGTCCGCTATCCCCTGACGGATAGCGAGATTGCGCCGAAGGGCGAGCCCGAGACGGTCGTCTCCGGTCTCCCGTTGACTGGCGACCATCCGATGCATCCCTTCGCGATCGACGCCGACGGCGATCTGTTCGTCGATCTCGGATCTGCGACGAACGCCTGCCAGGATAAGAACCGAATGCCGGAGTCGCCGGGAATCGAACCTTGCGCGGAACTCGAAACGCGCGCCGGCATCTGGCGCTATGACGCCAACAAGACGGATCAGCGTTTCTCGCCGGCAGAGCGCTTTGCAACAGGCTTGCGCAACGGCGAAGGCATTTCGTTCGACGCCGCCGGCCGGATTTTCGCCACGCGGCACGGTCGACACCAACTTTACGAGAATTGGCCGCGCCTCTACAAGCCCGAGCAAGGTCATGGCCTACCCGCGGAGGAGCTTGTGCGGCTCGAGCGTGGAGCCGATTACGGATGGCCCGAGTGTTATTTCGATAATGACCAGCAAAAGCTCGTGCTTGCTCCCGAATATGGCGGCGATGGTGGGAAGAAGGTCGGCGTCTGCGCGCAAAAGCAGGCGCCGGTCGCGTTCTTCCCCGCGCATTGGGCCCCGAACGACATGAAGATCTACAAGGGATCGCAATTCCCGCAGCCCTATCGCGGCGGAGCCTTCATCGCGTTCCACGGTTCGTGGAATCGCGCGCCGGCGCCACAGGGCGGCTACAATGTCGTGTTCCAGCCGCTCGCCGACGGCAAAGCGTCCGGCCCATTTGTGGTGTTCGCCGACGGCTTTGCAGGAGCTTTCAAGGACCCCAGCCGGGCGGCGCACCGGCCTTCGGGCCTCGCCGTCGGACCGGATAGCGCACTTTACGTCTCGGATGATCGGCATGGGCGCATCTGGCGCATCAGCTTCGAGGGCGGACCGGAAGTTGCGGGGATCGAGGCCGCCCCGGCGCCCGCTTCGAGCGCCAGGAGCGCTGCGCTCCCAGGCGATGCAACGCCGCCCGAGGGCATCCACCCCAACGCCGGCGCCGAAGTGGCCGCTGTTGCGCCCCCACCCGGCGCGACGGCGGACGAGGTCGCGCTGGGCGAGAAAATCTTCGAGGGCGAGGTCGGCGGCGCGACCTGCGCGGGATGTCACGGATCTGACGGCGCGGGCAGTTCGGTTGGCGCGGATCTCACGAGTGGAAAATGGCTGTGGGGCGACGGAAGCCTAAAGGACATCACCCGCACGATCGTCGACGGCGTCCCACAGCCGAAAGAGCATACGGGCGCGATGCCGCCGATGGGAGGCGCGAAGCTCTCTGAGGCCGAAGTAAACGCCGTCGCAGCGTATGTCTGGGCCCTCGGTCACCGCAATTGAGGTCGAGATCGGTTGATTTGGGTCGCTCGCCACGCCGAATCTTGCGCGGCGGCCGACGTGTCGTCAAAATTCCCGCGTTCAGCCGCCCTCATATTCGGCCCAGCAATCTGGCGTCTCGAACACCTTGACGCCCGAGAGCTGCGGAAGCTTCGGCCTAATGCGATCGAAAATCCACACGGCGATCACCTCCGCCGTCGGATTCTCGAGGCCCTCGATCTCGTTTAAATAATGGTGGTCGAGAGTCTCACGCAGCGGCCCGAACGCGTCCTCGATATCGAAAAAATCGGCGACGAAGCCGCTCGACGGATCGACCGCGCCTTCAAGCCTCAGTTCGACGCGATAGGAATGACCGTGCAGCCTGTGGCAACGGTGCTTCTCGCCGACATTCGGCAGCCGGTGCGCCGCCTCGAAATGAAACGCCTGCGTGATTTTCATGGAATACCGATCAGCTTGTGGGTCTGGATGCTGAGGCGCCAACGCGGATGGGCGAGGCAATAGGCGATCGCGGCGGCGGTATTTTCGGCGCGAGCCTCGCCATCCATCGGCTGCAACCAGAAATAAGCGAAATCGAGGCCGCGCAGCGTCTCCGGGTCGAGATTTTCCTGCGGAAACACGAGCTTCAGCTCGGAGCCGCGCGTCGCGACCAAGGGCGCGCCAACCTTGGGGCTGACGCACAGCCAGTCGACGCCGTGCGGCGCCACCTGCGTGCCATTTGTTTCGACGGCGATTTCGAACCCCCGCGCGTGGGCAGCCTCGATCAGCGCTTCGTCGAGCTGCAGCAAGGGCTCCCCGCCGGTGAAGACTACGAAGCGCTCCTTCGCGCCGCCGCGCCAAGCCTGTTCGATCGCGTCGGCGAGGGCCTCGGCGGTGGAAAAAGAGCCGCCGCCCTCCCCGTCCGTTCCGACAAAATCCGTGTCGCAAAAGCCGCAGACAGCCTCGCCGCGGTCTTTTTCGCGGCCCGACCATAGGTTGCAGCCGGCGAAGCGGCAGAACACCGCGGCGCGTCCGGCCTGTGCGCCCTCGCCCTGAAGGGTCAGAAAGACCTCCTTGACCGCATAGGCGCCCATCAGAGCGCCCAAAGTGGGGTACAGGATCGCGCGCAAGCAAAAAGGACCCCTTGCGAGGTCCTTCTCATGGAGCGGCGCAATGTTCTGGACGTCAGATGGCCTCGGAAATCCATCTCTTCAGTTCGCCCTTCGGCGCGGCGCCGACCTTGATCGAGGCCTGTTTGCCATCCTTGAACAAAAGCAGGGTCGGGATGCTGCGAATGCCATAAGCGCCCGCAATGCCGGGATTTTCATCGACATTGAGCTTGGCGATGGTGACTTTGCCCTTTAGCTCGTCGGCGATTTCTTCGAGCGCCGGGCCGATCATCTTGCAGGGACCGCACCATTCCGCCCAGAAATCCACAACGACCGGCCCTGCGGCGCCAACCACATCGGCCTTGAAACTCGCATCGGTTACTTTGACGGTCGACATGGCGCCTCTCTAACAAATATCCGCGCGGGCAAATCCCGGTGCGTTTCATCCCGAAAGTAAGAAGCCGGGGCAGTCGCGTCAAGGCGTCCTCAGGCGACTTTGCCGGCGAGCCTCCCCGACCCAGCCTCGATCGCGGCCAGCGCCTCATCGAGGCGCGCGTCGTCGAGCGTGATGACCAGAGGCTCCGCCGTCCAGATCAGCAGCAGCCGCAAGCGCTTCTCCGGCCAAAGCGGAGCGAGCGCCGCGCGATAAAGCGCCATTTGCGCGAGATAACGCTGCGGGATGTCGGCCGCGCCGCAAGGGGCGCCCGTCTTGAAATCGGCGACAAGCGCCTCATCAGCGGTGACGCCGATCCGGTCGATCCGGCCGACGACATCAATCGATCCGCCGAGCGGCAAGGCCACGCGTCCCGCAACCGCAACCTCGGCCTTAGACTGCGGCCCGAACAGGGCGGCGAGTTCCGGCGCGTCGATGACGCGCAGCGCCGCGTCGATGAGGCCCGCGCGAGTGTTGGAGTCGAGGTCGTCCGCCCGAGCTTCAAGGAAAGCCCGCGCGGCCCGTAGGCGGCCGTCCGCCGGCAGGTCCGGCAGATATTGCAGTAGCACATGCATCAGCGAGCCAATGCGCAAGGCCGCGCGTCGCGCCGGCGTCAACGCCGCATCGCTCCAGCGATCCGCGACCGCGAGCGCGCTTGACGGCCTGATGGGCAGAGGGGCTTCGACCACGGGCTCGACGCGCCGCCAGAGCCAGTCCGGAGCCGCCGCGGGCGCCGCCGCCACAGGCGAACTGCGCTCCGCCGCCGCGGGATTGGCCGCGATTGCGCCCGCCGAAATCAGCCGGAGGACGCTTTCCTCCGGGTCCCAGAACGCGGGCGCCCTTTCGACGTCGGCGTCGCTCGCCAGCGTCGCGCCGATCATCAGCGCCCAGCTGCCTGGCGCCGGCGGCCTCACCCCATAAAATCCTGCGATGTAGAGACGCTCCTCGGCCCGCGTCAGGGCGACGTAGAGAAGACGCCGATATTCATCGCCGCTCGCGCGGCGCATCGCTTCCCGCGCATCGGCGACGGGCTTGCAATCGAGAGCCTTGCGCGGCGACCAGGCGACCGCGAAGGCGCCCGTTCGGGGATCGTCGAGCGCGAATATCTTCGGATCATGCTGATGCGCCGGCGCGCCGCAGGTGTCCGGCAGGAATACGATTTTGGCTTCGAGCCCTTTCGCCGCATGCACGGTCATGACGCGTACGACATCCACTCCGCTCTCCATGTCGCGCTTGATCGAGCGCTCCACGGCCTCAAAATCCGCAAGGAAACCGGCGAGCGAAGGCGCCGCCTCCGCCTCATGGGCGAGGGCGAGACGCAAAAACTCGTCGATCGCGTCCGCCGCCTCCGGGCCAAGCCGCGCTTCAAGCGCGCGCCGCCCGCCATCCTCGCAAAGCAGGCTCGAATAAAAGGCGAAGGGGCTCGCCGCGGCGCGCGCGCGCCATGTATCGAGCTTTTTCCGCGCCGCCTGAAAGTTCGCCGCGCGCGATCCCTGCACCGCCTCGAAGAGACTGCCCCGTCGCCCCGGCGCGACATTTAGAAGATCGTCGTCATCCAATCCAATCAGCGGCGACTTCAGGACTGCCGCGAGATTGAGATCGTCCTCGGGCAGCAGCGCCGCCCGCCCCGCCGCGACAAGGTCGAGCACCGCGATATGCTCGGCGAGTTGCAGCCGGTCTGCGCCCGCGACGGGGACCCGTTTCTGCTTCAGCGCCCGGATCACGGCGTCGAAGAAGGGACCGCGCGTTCGCACGAGAATGAGGATGTCGCCCGCGCGAATGGGCCTCTCGCCGCCGGCGGTGCCGTCGTGAATGCGTTCGCCGGAATCCGCGCCGAGGAGCTCCGCGATCTTCTGCGCGACGCGCTGCGCGACGATGCTCACGGGGTCCATCTCGTCCAGAATATCGAGCGGCAGGTGCCAGTCGCGCGCGTCCGCGCGGGCGTTAGCGCCGACCTGCGGCCAGATTTCGACGAGGCCAGGAAGCTTCTCTTTCAAGGCTTGGTGCGGCATCCAGACGTCGAGCTCCTCGACCAGTCCGCTTTGATGCTCAGAAGGCGTGAAAACCTTGTCGACAGCCGACAGCACGCCCGCCGCCGAGCGAAACGATTGCGTCAGCCGCACATGCGCGAATTGCTCGCCGCCGCCGGTAAACTTTCGCTCGAATTCGCGCCGCATCTCGCCGAACATTTGCGGCGCCGCGCCCTGGAACGAAAAGATCGACTGCTTCTCGTCGCCTACCGCAAAAAACGTGCGCGCCGTCGTCGCGCGGCCGGCGCCGACTGCGAAATCGCCCGTCAGCCTCTCGAGAATCCGCCATTGCGCCGCACTGGTATCCTGCGCCTCATCGACGAGGACATGATCGATGCCTGCGTCAAGTTTATAGAGCACCCAGGCCGCCTCGGAGCGCTCAAGCAGCGCCAGCGTCTTTGCAATGAGATCGTCAAAATCGAGGACGCCCCGCGCAGCCTTGATCGCGTCATAGCGCTTGAAGATCGCGTCGATGAGACCCGCCAGCGCGACCGTGCGCTCAAGCGTCGCGGCGGATTTTTGCTCCGCGCGCAGACCATCGAGACGCGCCTGTTCCTGGCAAAGTTCGGCCTCGATATCGG
>DAITNE010000104.1:0-6433 GCA_036834765.1 Methylocella sp. | reverse complement strand
CCAGCCTGATCGGCTTCGAGGTGCGCGCGATCCCAGCGAGAGCCGATGGCGCGATCGACCTCGAAGAGCTGAAGCGGCGTCTTGGACCCGAGGTCGCCGCCATCATGCTGACCAATCCGAACACCTGCGGTTTGTTCGAGACGCAAATCGTCGAGATCGCCGAGGCGATGCATGCGGCGGGGGCGTATTTCTACTGCGACGGCGCCAATTTCAACGCGATCGTCGGCAAGGCGCGCCCCGGCGATCTCGGCGTCGACGCCATGCACATCAACCTGCACAAGACCTTCTCGACGCCGCATGGGGGCGGCGGCCCAGGCGCCGGGCCAGTCGTGCTGTCCGCGCGGCTCGCGCCTTTT
Source organism: Methylocella sp. (assembly GCA_036834765.1). Classification (GTDB taxonomy): domain Bacteria; phylum Pseudomonadota; class Alphaproteobacteria; order Rhizobiales; family Beijerinckiaceae; genus Methylocapsa. The sequence goes on along the minus strand of DAITNE010000104.1, from coordinate 6,077 downwards.
GCGCCCGTCCCGTTTCTGCGCGCGAATGAGGCCGGGCTTCGCCTCGTCGAGCATGGCTCGGAAGAGCCGCAATCGTTCGGGCGCATCGCCGCCTTCCACGGCCAGATGGGCATGTTCGTGCGGGCGTTGACCTATATGGCCTCGCATGGAGCAGATGGTCTGCGGCAGGCGTCCGAGGATGCCGTTTTGAGCGCAAACTACATCCGCGGCAGCCTCTCCGATCTGATGTCGCAGCCATTCGGCGATCAGCCTTGCATGCATGAGGTTCTGTTCGACGACGCGTGGCTGAAGCCGACGGGCCTAACGACGCACGATTTCGCCAAGTCGATGATCGACGAAGGCTATCATCCGATGACGATCTATTTCCCGCACGTCGCCCACGGCGCGATGTTGATCGAGCCGACGGAGTCTGAATCCAAGGCGACGCTCGATCTGTTCATCGCGACCATGCGCGATCTCGCCGCGGCGGCGCTTGGCGGGGACACGGAGCGCTTTATTGGAGCGCCATTCTACGCGCCGCGCCGGCGTCTCGACGAAACCCGCGCCGCGCGCAATCCCATTCTCAAATGGACGCAGCCGACGCCGCAATAGGCTGCGGCGCCAAATGGCCTTGCTCTATCGTGGCTTTAGCTACGGTTTTGCGAGGCGCCAAACATTCTTGAATCCGTCACCGTTCACGTCTCCGGGCTTCCCGTCTTTTGTGAACGTATAAAGCGGATGGCCCTTGTAGGCCCATTGCGCCGACCCATCGTCGCGCGAAACAATCGTCCAGTCGCCGGCGGCGCTGGAGCCGGAAGCCGCGATCAGCGGCGGCCAAATGGCGGCGCATGGGCCGTTGCACGCCGATTTGCCGCCGGCATCATTGTCGAAGGTGTAAAGGCTCATTCCCTTGGCGTCGACGAGAGCGGCGCCCTTGGACGTTTGCGCCGTGGATGCAGGCGCCCCAGCGGCTGCGAGCGCCGTTGTCGCAATGCAGAGAGCGGCGGCGGCAGAGGCTGCGCGGATGAAATGGTTCAACATTTGAGTCTCCCCAACAGGCCGAAATCGACGGTATAAGCCCACTAATCTGTTTGCGGCGCCACGGCGGAAGAGCTGTTCCGCAACAAAACGAAAGAAAGTGCGGCGGCGCCGACTGCGCTTCCTCGGATACGAGGCAGCCCACGCTTATAAGCGCCTCGCCGCCTTTCTTCCAGACGGCTCAGCTGCGTAGCCAAGTTAATTCGGAAAATGCCATCGGCGGAAATTCAGGACCGGAGTCGCAACACTCAAGTTGACGGCTATCCAAAGAGACAAGCCGCGGCTAAGCGCTATCCGGCGTTCCGGTCCTGCGGCGGTTTGATCAGCAGGATCTTGTAGGGGATATCGAAGAAGCTCGGCACGGCGCATCGTTTGACTTTGCTTCCGCGCACCAGGATTTCGGGAATCCATGCCGATCCCAGCCCCGCTTTGACCTGTGCGAGCAGCGCTTCCGCGGATGCGCTCTCGCATACCGGCGATTCTTGAATGTGAATGCGATGTCTATCCAGCATTGCGGCGATTTGCATGCCGTAGGTCGTGCCGGGCGTATAGACCATCACGGAGCCGTTTAGCTTATTGTTGCTCAAAGCTGCTGCGCGTTTTTGCGTCGAAGCCGTCACCAGGATCAAACGGTCGGTGCCGATTTCCTGGATCTGCAAGTCGAGCAGCGCGTCTTCATCGCCGAAGTGGGGGATCAAGGCGATATCGGCGTGCTTACGCTTGATTGCTTCGAGGCAGCCCGCAATGGACGCGACAATCAGAGAATAATTCTCCAGCTTGGCTTCGATAAGCCATGCAGAAAGGAATGTCGCGGCAAGCGTATTGGTCGTGTAAATGCGCAGGGTTTTCTTGAAGTGGCTGGACGTGCTTAACACCGCGCGACGCGCATCGAATATGTCTTCGCGCAGACGATAGGCGCGGGTCAGAAATTCCTCCCCGGCGGGGGTGAGGCCGACCGGACGCGATTCGCGATAAAACAAGGGCGCGCCAAGCCATTCCTCGAGCCTCTGCACGCGGCGACTATAGGCCGATTGCGTCGTGCAACGCGCCTTCGCCGCGCGGGTAAAGTTCCGCGTTTGGCAAAGGGCGAGAAAATCGTCGATCCATTGCAGCTCCATGATGCATAAAATGCATCATGCGATCGGAAATGACAATTTGATTTCAGAGCTTGGCGGTACTTATATGCGCGAAGCTTATTTAAGCATGGGGATAACGATGGGTCTTGATAGAGGCGCTAGAACTCGGGAGTTCAGAGAGCAGGGCGCGTCTTTAAGCCGATTGCCGAAAAACGTCCGTTTTCTTGGTGAGTGGCCGACGGAAACAGATTGTCCGCCTGAAAAATCCGCCGGGATGTACGAGTTCGAAGTCGTAACGGGAAACGCGGCGTATCGAGAAGGCGAGCGCTTTTATCTGACGCATGGCGAAGCGCAACGCGTTTATCGCGTGTTTGATGATGCGTAGGCGCAGTTGCGCGCAATGGCCGCGTCACGTCGGGACGCGCTATCGCCGCGAAGACTCGCCATAACGGTTCACATAGTGCGCGCGAGACGCTAATCCTCGAGCCAGTCGAACGTGCGGCTCACAGCTTTTTTCCACATCTTGTAACTTCTGGTGCGCAAACTGTCGTCGGGCGACGGCGTCCAGGTCTTGTCCACACCCCAATTCTGGCGCAGATCATCGAGGCTGCGCCAATAACCGACCGCGAGACCGGCGGCGTAGGCGGCGCCGAGGGCCGTACTTTCGGAGACTTTCGGCCGCACCACTGGCGCGCCCAGAACATCGGCCTGTATCTGCATCAGAAGATCGTTGGCGGTCATCCCGCCATCGACCTTCAGGACTTTCAGGCAGATGCCGGAATCGGCGGCCATCGCGTCCACAATCTCGCGAGTCTGGAAGGCCGCGGCTTCGAGGGCGGCGCGGGCGAAGTGGCCGCGGTTGACGAAACTGGTCATGCCGATGATGAGCCCGCGCGCTTCGCTGCGCCAATGGGGGGCGAACAGGCCCGAGAACGCCGGCACAAAATACATGCCGCCATTATCTGGAACGAGCTTCGCCAGATTTTCGACGTCCGCGGCCGTGTTGATGAGCCGCATGCGGTCACGCAGCCACTGCACCAGCGCCCCGGTAACCGCCACCGAGCCTTCCAGCGCATAGACGGGCTTGTCTTCGCCGAATTGGTAACACAAGGTGGTGAGCAGCCCGTGCCGGGATCGAACGATATCCGGGCCCGTATTCAGCAGCATAAAGCAGCCGGTGCCATAGGTGTTCTTGGCTTCGCCCACGTCGAAACAGGTCTGCCCGACAGCCGCCGCCTGCTGGTCGCCAAGATCGCCGCAGATCGGCACTTCGCCGCCGAAGGGTCCGTCAGTGCGGGTGAGGCCGTACAACGACGGATCGGAGGATGGGCGAATGGCCGGCAGCAACGCCCGGGGGATCTCCAAGGCCGTTAGAATCTCGTCATCCCATTCCAGAGTCTCGAGATTCATCAGCATTGTCCGCGACGCGTTGGTCGCGTCGGTGACATGCGCGGCGGTGTCGGACGGGCCGCCGGTCAGCTTCCAGATCAGCCAGCTGTCCATATTGCCGAACAGCGCCTCACCCGTTTCCGCGTCCCGGCGCAGCCCCGGAACATTGTCCAGCATCCAGCGGATCTTCGGCCCGGAAAAATAGGTCGCGAGCGGCAGACCGGTCTTTGCGCGGAAGCGATCCTGACCGCCGTTCTCGGCGAGCCGATTGCAGATGAGATCGGTGCGCGTATCCTGCCAGACGATGGCGTTGCAATAAGGCTGGCCAGTCCTCCTGTTCCAGACCACTGTCGTTTCGCGCTGGTTGGCGATGCCGATCGCGGCCAGATCCGACGCCGCCAATCCGGCTTTGTCCACCGAGCCGCGGATCACGTCTTTGGTGCGCTCCCAAACTTCCAGAGGATCATGTTCGACCCAGCCGGGATGCGGGCAGATCTGTCGATGCTCTCGCTGATGCGAGGCCACCGCCTCGCCCCGCTTGTTGAAAAGCATGCAGCGGGTGCTCGCGGTTCCTTGGTCGAGGGCGACGACATATTTCGCCATGACGGCTTTTCCTGAGTTGCCTTTTTCGTGGACTGCCGCGTCATTCCCCTGCGCGCGAAATCGAAAAATTCAAATCGCCTCCGTCAATCGGCGTTCCGCTTCGGCGGATTCGGCGGCGCAGCGCCGCCGATCCCATCCAAGTTCCGCGGCGAGCAGTTCGATGACGCGCGCAGCGACGCCTCGCGCCGCCTCGCGATCAAGAAAGGCGAGCGGCAGGCGCCGCGCAATGACATCCATAGCCGAAAGGGCGGCCTCAAACCTCGCGGCGTATAGAACCTCGGCCTCGATGTAAGGATGAGCCGGATGGAGCCGGACGGCGCCATTTTCGGCGGCGCATTTCATCACCATCTGGGCGCGGTCCCCATAGGCATGGTACAAATGCGCGGCGACGTCGAGATCGAGCGCAAAGACGGAGCGGAGCGTCTCGACGCCTCCATTGGCGTCAAAATTGGGCGCTCCCGCTAGCGGCAAGTCGGCGGTGCGGCAACCGCATTTCGGACTAAGGTTGAAACGTGCGACCGCGTCATTGACGGCGTCTTCGGCCATCTTTCGGTAGGTGGTCCATTTGCCGCCGCAGATCGTGATGAGGCCGCTCGTGCCGACTTCGATGAGGTAGTCGCGCGCAAGACGCGCGGTGTCTGTGACCTTGGGATCGTTGACGAGCGGGCGCAGGCCAGACCAGACCGACAGAATGTTTTTCTCGCTCACCTCGACGCTTAAATACCGCCGCGCATGCCGCAGCAAATATGCGATCGCCTCCTGCCTCGGTCGAGGATGATCCTCAATGCCGGCTGGCTCATCGGTGGCGCCGATCAGGGCGTGGCCCTGCCAGGGGAGAATGAACAGCACCCGGCCATCTTCGGTTCGCGGGACCATCAATCCTGCGTCGGCTGGGGCGAAGCGCCTGTCCACAACGATATGGACGCCCGAGCTGGCGCGCACGATCGGCGGCGCTTCGGGGTCCGCCATTAGGCGGACGGAGTCTGAAAACGGCCCCGCCGCGTTGATGACCGACCGCGCGCCTATGTCCCAGCGCGCGCCGGTCTCGCGGTCGAGGACCATGGCGCCGGTCAGTTTACCCCCCTCCTGGCGCAGCCCGACGAATTCAACCCTGGAGGCGATGGCGGCTCCGAGCTCCGCCGCCGTCAAGGCCAGCGTCAACGCCATGCGCGCATCGCTAAACTGACCATCATAGTAAAGAACCCCCGCCTTAAGCCCCTCGGCCTTCAGCATCGGACATCGGCGTAGGGTCTCCGCCCGGCTGAGCAATCGGCTGCCGCCGATGCCGAACTTTCCGGCGAGCAGGTCGTAGATGCGAAGGCCCGCAAAGATGTAGGGTATGTCGAGCCAACGATAGAGCGGCGAGATCAGCGGCAGACGCCTTGCGAGATGCGGGGCGTTCTTCAGAAAGACCGAGCGCTCGCGTAGTCCCTCCCGAACCAGATTATATTGGGCCCGGTCAAGTCGGCGGATCGCCAGTTCGAGATACCGGACGCCGCCATGCACCAGCTTGGTGCTTCTGCTGCTCGCGCCTTCGGCAAAGTCGTTGCGTTCGACCAACGCCGCTTTCAGGCCGCGACTGGCTGCATCGACCGCGATGCCGCAGCCCGTCGCGCCACCGCCGATGATCAGGATGTCGAACGTCTCGCCCGATTGAAGAGCCCCCAGCGCGCTGCGTCTGTCCATATCCCTCCCCACATCCGCCAGCATTGGTTCGCAGCGCCGATGCGATTATATTTACGCCGGACGGAAATCCAAACGCCCGTATCATGGTATATTCTTGAATCAGCTCCGGGAAAGGGTGCAAGATGCGTCGCTCGCCCCAACTTCTTGGCTTCGCTGCCCTGGCCGTGCTTGTTTCGGCGCACGACGCGTCGGCTTTCAGCGCGAGCTTCTCATGGGCGGGGATCAGCGCTTGCGGCAAAATCTCCCCCGCCTTCACGATCCGCGATGCGCCCAAGGAAACGGAACGCCTGCATTTCATGATGCGCG
>DAITNE010000103.1:0-6445 GCA_036834765.1 Methylocella sp. | reverse complement strand
CGCCGCTGCGTGGCGCGCGCTGGGACCGGGCGCAGCCAGCGCCCGCGCGACCGCGCTCGCCATCCTCGTGGCGGTTCAGGCTTCGATCGGCATTGTGGCGCTTGTGCTCGCCGTGCCCTTATGGGCCGCGCTGCTGCACCAGGCTTTCGCGATGATCGTGCTCTGCATGGCGGTCGTCAATGCGCAGGCGCTGTCGGATCAGCGCTGATCGCGCGCGTCCCGCCCCAGACCCAGCCGGCCATGTTCGATCTTCGGGCAGCGGTCCATGACGACCTCGATCCCTTGCGCCTCCGCCAGCGCCGCCGCCGCGTCGTTGCGCACGCCAAGCTGCATCCAGATCACCAAAGGGCGCCAGTCGAGCGCCAGAACCTCAGTGACGACGTCGCCCGCCGCCGCCGAATTGCGGAACACGTCGATCATATCGACAGGCTCCGGCAAATCCTTTAGCGCGCCGACGCAGGGCGCGCCGAGCAGCGTCTTGCCCGCCAGCGCCGGATTGACCCCGGTGAGGCGATAACCGCGCGAGAGCAAGAAGGCGAACACCTCATTTGAAGGCCGCGCCGGATTGGGCGAGACGCCGACGACGGCGACGGTTTTGACCTTGCGCAGCAGGCCGCGCAGATAATCGTCGGATGTGGCTAGATCAGGCATGTGCGATCCTCTGGCAGCGGTCAATCTTATGGTATTATAATACCGTATAGGCTAAGCGTCTGTTCATTACCGCAGTTTCTCCCATACCGTCCGATTCAAATCGCTTGACGGCGGGCCGCCGACGCCTTAGTAGAGCGCATCCATCGCGCAGCCGCGCGGCTTTTCACGCTGGAATTTCAGACCATGTTCGGCAAGACCTATTCCGCCAAACCGACGGATATCGAAAAGAAATGGGTGCTGATCGACGCCTCAGGGCTCGTCGTCGGCCGGCTCGCGACGCTGATCGCGCTTCGCCTGCGCGGCAAGCATAAGGCGACCTTCACGCCGCATATGGACGATGGCGACAATATCGTCGTCATCAACGCCGAGAAGGTGGTGTTCACCGGCCGCAAGCGCGAGCAGAAGATCTATTACCATCACACCGGCTATCCGGGCGGCATCAAGGAGCGCACGGCGAAGTTCATTCTGGACGGTCGCTTTCCCGAGCGCGTCGTCGAGAAGGCCGTGGAGCGCATGCTTCCGCGCGGGCCGCTCGGCCGCAGGCAGCTCGGCAATCTGAGAGTTTATAAGGGCGCCGAGCATCCGCACGCGGCGCAGCAGCCGACGACGCTCGACGTCGCCAGTCTCAACCGCAAGAATGCGAGGATCGTCTAATGGCTGAGACTTTGTCTTCGCTGCAGGATTTGAAGGGCGCCACCGCTGCGCCGCAGCCGGAAGCCCCGCACTATGTGCAAAAGCTCGACGCGCAGGGCCGCGCCTACGCCACCGGCAAGCGCAAGGACGCCGTCGCCCGCGTTTGGATCAAGCCGGGCTCCGGCAAGGTCGTCGTCAACGGGCGCGCGCTCGAAGTTTATTTCGCCCGCCCCGTGCTGCGCATGATCCTGCAGCAGCCGCTCGGCGTCGCAAAGCGCGTCGACCAGTATGATCTGACCGTCACCGTCGCGGGCGGCGGGCTTTCGGGGCAGGCCGGCGCGGTGCGTCACGGCCTCTCCAAGGCGCTCGTCGCCTTCGAGCCGGATCTTCGGCCCGTGCTCAAGAAGGAAGGGTTCCTCACCCGCGACTCGCGCGTGGTGGAGCGCAAGAAATACGGCAAGAAGAAAGCCCGCCGCAGCTTCCAGTTCTCGAAGCGCTAAAGGTTTTTGGAAATTCGACGATCAGGGCGGCCATTGGCCGCCCTTTTTTGTCGCCGTGGCGGTGGCGATTACGATTGGCCGCCTCAGGCCCCGATGGACCCCTGAACAGGGTTCAGGCGAGAGAAAACTCCGCCATAGCTTCCCGTTCTCGCAGCGCTGCTCTAAGTGTGCAGCCATCCCTTCGCGCCAACGCCGGAGCGCACCCCAATGACCACCCGCCTCGATGCCCGCGGCCTGCCGATGACCGCCGCCTCCGATGCCGAGGTCGCCTCGGTCGACTGGTTCACGGCGCGGCTCGCGCGGATCGATCGCGGGGCCGAGGCGATTTTGGACGACGCCAAAACTTTTCCGGGCTCGCCGATGGTGCAGCTGGGGGCCGCGGCTTTTTGCCTGTTCGGGCAGACAGGCGCCAGCGACCAGGCCGCCACGTCATATCTTTCCGCCGCAAAACCTCTGCTGGCGTGCGCGACGCCGCGCGAAGCGCTGTTGCATCACGCCTTGAGGCTCTGGGCCGAGAAGGACCATCTCGGCGCCGTCGCGGCGCTTGAGGAGATGACGCGGCGATGGCCGCGCGATCTGCTGGCGGCGAAGATCGCCCAGTTCCTGTATTATGTGCTCGGCCAGCAGCAGGAAGGCCCGCGCTTTCGCGCCCATATGGCGCGGCTTGCTGAAGCCAACGCCGATGATCCGGACTTCCTCGCAACCTACGCGTTCGCCCACGAGCTCTGCGGCGATGTCGAGGCTGCGCGGCGCACGGTGGAGCGCGCGCTCGCAATCGAGCCGCGCAATCCGTGGGCGCATCATTGCGTCGCGCATATTTATCTGCGCCGGGACGAGAAGCATCAGGGCGTTGAAATTCTGGAAGGCTTTTTGCCGGTCTGGATGAGCGTCGGGCGGGTCATCCACTGCCACAACGCCTGGCATCTCGGCGTCGCCCATGTCGCCGAACTCAACCGCGCGCGGGCTTTGGAGATTCTGGCGAGGCACGTCTGGGGGATCACGCCGGAGCTGGTCGTCGAGCAGGCCGACGCGATTGCGTTGTTATGGCGGATCGAAATGGCGGGCGCGGCGGCGATAGCCGCCAGGACGATGTCTGGGCGGCGCTGGCCGACCGGGCGGAGACGCATATCGAGGATCGCTACATGCCCTTCCTCGACGCGCACTTCGCCTTCGCGCTGGCCAGAGCCGGCCGCACGGCGGCGTTGGAGAACTTGCTGGCGCGGATGAGCGCGCGCGCCGCGCAGGGCGACGCCGAGGCGGCGCGGAGCTGGGCGCCTGTCGGCTCCGCGCTGATCCAAGCCTGCGCGGCCTATGCGCAGGGCGATGCGGCGCGCTGCGCCGCCTTGCTCGACCCTGTGATCGCGCATGTGACGCTGGTCGGCGGCAGCGACGCGCAGGTCGATCTGTTCCGCCAGACCTACTTTTGCGCCCTTCTCGAAAGCGGCCGCAAGGCGGAGGCGCGGGCCTACTGGGCCGCAATGACGGAAGGCAAAACCCTGTCGCCGCTTGACCGCAACTGGTTCGGGCTGGCCGGGTGAACCTGCGCCATCTCGCGTGCTATGATCGCGCGATGACGAACTTAAGCATAAGAGCGCTGCGTGGCCTTGCGATCACGATCGTCGTCATGGCCGCGATCTTGTTTCTCGCCGCGGGGACGCTGCATTACTGGCAGGCGTGGATCTTCCTCGCCGTGTTCAGCGCGGCGGGGCTCGCCATCACGCTCTACCTCATGAAATACGATCCGGAGCTGCTGCGGCGGCGTATGCGCGGAGGCCCTACCGCCGAGAAGGAGACGAGCCAGAAGATCATCATGTGGCTTGCCTCATTCGGCTTCGTCGCGATCCTCGTCGTCTCGGGCCTCGACCAACGCTTTCGCGGGTCCTTGGCGCCGGCCTCCATTGCGATCGCGGGAAATATCCTTGTCGTTCTTAGTTACGCGATCATCTTTTTCGTATTCAGGGAAAACAGCTTCGCCTCGGCGACGATCGAAGTCGCGGCCGACCAGAAAGTCATATCGACCGGGCCTTATGCTTTCGTGCGGCACCCGATGTACGCCGGAGGCCTTATGTATTTTCTGGGCATGCCGCTTGCGCTCGGCTCGTGGTGGGGACTGTGCGTCGCCATCGTCACAACGCCCGCGCTGATATGGCGGCTTTTTGACGAGGAGGCGCTCCTCGCGAAGAACCTGCCGGGCTATTCGGCCTATCGGGATAAAGTGAAGTTTCGCCTGGCGCCGTTCATCTGGTAGCGACATCTTGCAGGTTCGCGCTACGCCGAGGCGCAGATGGCGCATCTCGACAGCGAGCGAGGATGAGCCTCGCGCCCGGGAGATACTCTTCGGGAGGCGCTATCTAGCGGCCCTTTGCACGGCGATAAGCCAGAGATTCGCGCCTTGAACGGGCGTCGCGGTCCATGTGACATCGTAAGAGCCAGGCGCGGCGACATCCTTCGCGGCGGTCACGACTTCTACCCCGCATTTGGCGTACGTCTGGGAGTTGATCGTGCGAAATCCATTATCGGGGACGGCCGTCACATGGCCTGTCGCATCTCCGTCTGAATCGCCGGTCCAGATGGCGATCAATGTCGCCGGTCCCGTCGTCGTCACGCTGAGGCTCGTCTGCGCCGACCCGCAGGCGCCTTGCTCCATTTATAATCCTGAATGACGCCGCCGTTTTTGATCTCGACGCCCGCGAGGGTGATTTCGTCAGCGGCGGGCATGGGGGCCGAGAAGACGTGGCCGGCGCCGCCCACGGCCGACGGCGACGCGTAGACCGCCGCGCCGGAGTTGGGCCAGACGGCGCATAGGTTTGGACCGATCCGAGCAATCCATATCTATTGCCCTTGTTGTCGGTCGAGTTCGTCGCCGCGCTGAAAGCGCCGAGCTTTCCTCTCCCGACCCAGACAAGTATCGTGCTGCCCGCGTTTTTCGTGGCGACAGGGGCTGTGGAGAGACCCCCGACGCCCCCGCATGGATAGAACGCAAGCGCCTCTGCGCCGAGCGTTGGCGCGGCGTCAGTGGCCGAATCCCGCGTTGGGCGATCATCCCGGCGCTCCGCCGAGGCCGCGCCGGAAGCGTGGATCAATGCGATTGCGCCTATTGCTGAAAAGAGTCTGGTGGCGGGGGCGAATGAAAATGCTGCCGTCCAGAAGAAGGTCCAGGAGAACTATCGCGTTTGATGGGGCGCAGCAGCCGAAGCGGCTGAATTCGCCGCCGGATCGGCACCGCTGCGACCGGCATCTTGCCCTGTCCTCGCGTTCCGGGCAAATGGAAGCGCGGAGCCGGCGTGGTCGCGCGCGCGTCGCCGTCCCGGCAAAAGTTGATATATAAGATTGCTCAATCCTCCCGAGTCCAAAACCATGCACGGCAAGATATTCATTGACGGCGAAGCCGGAACGACCGGGCTTGGCATCAAATCGCGCCTCCAGGCGCAATCCGGCGTCGAACTGGCGAGCCTTGCGCCCGAACTGCGCAAGGACGCGGGAGCCAAGAAGGCGCTGCTTTCCGGCGTCGATGTCGTTATTCTTTGCCTGCCGGACGAGGCCGCGCGGGAGACGGCGGGAATTGTCGCAGCGCTCGGCGACAAGGGGCCGCGCATTCTCGACGCCTCGACCGCCCATCGCGTCGCCAAGGGCTGGACTTATGGCTTTCCGGAACTCACGCCCGGCCAGACTGACGCGATCAGAAAGGCGAAGCTCGTCTCCAATCCCGGCTGCTATGCGACCGGCGCCATCGCGCTGCTGCGGCCGCTCATTGACGCAGGGTTGATCCCGCCCGACTGGCCGATCGCGATCAACGCCGTCTCGGGCTACACCGGCGGCGGCAAGGCGATGATCGCCGATTACGAGCGGGGCGATGCGCCCGCCTTCGAGATCTACGCGCTCGCGCTGGAGCACAAGCACGTGCCAGAGATCGAGCTTTATTCGGGCCTCTCGCGCCGGCCGCTGTTTGCGCCTTCGGTCGGAAACTTCGCTCAAGGGATGCTGGTCTCGATTCCGTTGTTTCTCGACGATCTGCCTGGAAAGCCCGGCGCGTCCGACTTGAAGCGCGCGCTCGCCGCCCATTACGCCGGGAGCGATTATGTCCGCGTGTCCCCGGCCGAGGAGGGCGGCAGGATCCAGCCGCAGTCGCTGAACGGGACGAACGATCTTGAACTGCGCGTTTTCGCCAATGCGGCGCGCCGTCAGGCGGTGCTGATCGCGAAACTCGACAATCTCGGCAAGGGCGCCTCGGGCGCGGCGCTGCAGAATCTGGAGCTGATGCTCGCCAAGGTTGCATGATGGAACTCAGGCGGCGGCCGGCGCGTTCATTTCGATAACGATCAATTGGCCTGAGCCCGGCAGCTGAATGGCCGGGCTTGGCCAAAGGGGAGGCGTCGAGGTGCATCTGGTCCCTATCATCCAGGGGCTTATTCTCGTCCTTGTGGCGAATGGCGCGCCCGTTCTGGCGACGCGGTTTTTTGGCGCATTTGGCGCGGCGCCGCTCGATTTTGGCGCGCGCTGGCTCGATGGCGAGCCGCTGTTCGGGCGCTCGAAAACCATTCGCGGCATCCTCGCCAGCCTTCTCGCCGCCTCGATGGCTGCGCCTTTGCTCGGCCTCGACTGGCGGGTCGGCGCGCTCGCGGCGGGCGCCGCCATGACCGGCGATCTGCTGTCGAGCTTCG
>DAITNE010000102.1:0-6464 GCA_036834765.1 Methylocella sp. | reverse complement strand
GCAAGCACGTCGTGAAAACCGGCGCCATGGAAATGATGTGATCGCGGCTCAAGCTGCGCCTTCGGAACCTGTGACGCGAGGAAACCCGATGCGCCTTCCGCTGATCCCGCCCGCCGACCTCACCCCCGAGCAGCGCGCCCTCTACAATGACATGTGCGAGGGCATCACCCGCAATTTCAAGGGGTTCATCGCCGTCCGCGAAGATGGCGCCCTGATCGGGCCGTGGAACCCGTGGCTCCATGAGCCCACCTTTGGCAAGCCGAGCTGGGAGCTCGTCAAGGCGCTGGCGGACAACTCCTCCCTGCCGAAGCCGGTGCGCGAGGTGGCGATCCTCGTCACTGGCGCGCACTTCAATTCGGCCTATGAGCTTTACGCGCATGTTTGCGTCGGCGAGCTGCGGGGGCTGTCGGACGAGAAGCTCGCCACCATCGTCGCCGGCCAGCGCCCGGGCGATCTGACGCGGCAGGAGGCGATCGCCTATGATTTCGCGAGCGCGCTGGTCAAGGGCGGCACTTTGCCGGAACTGACCTGGAGAACGGCGGTCGAGGCGTTCGGCCAGCACGGCGCCGCCGAACTCTCCTATCTCGTCGGGCTCTATTGTCTCGTGTCGGTGACGCTGAACACCTATGACGTGCCGGTGCCCGAGATGAAAGACTGAGAGTCTACCGCTTCTCCGCCGGCTCGCTGCGGGTCGGCGTCGGCAGGCGCGGCGGATTGCCGAGGCGCCGGTCGAGATAGATGCCGACCTCCTCGATCAGCGGCTCGACGCAGTTTTCGAAGAAATGATTGGCGCCCGGAATCACCGCGTGCTCGATCTGGATGCCTTTTTGCGTCTTGAGCTTCTCGATGAGGCCGGTGACTTCCTTCAAGGGCGCGACGCGGTCCAGATCGCCGTGCACGAATAGGCCGGAGGACGGGCAGGGGGCGAGGAAGGAGAAATCGAAGCGGTTGGCGGGAGGCGCGATCGAGACGAAGCCTTCGATCTCGGGCCGGCGCATCAGAAGTTGCATGCCGATCCACGAGCCGAAGGATATGCCGGCGATCCAGCAGGCGCGCGCCTCCGGGTTCACCGCCTGCGCCCAGTCGAGCGCCGCGGCGGCGTCCGACAATTCGCCCTGGCCATGGTCGAAGCCGCCCTGGCTGCGTCCGACGCCGCGGAAATTGAAGCGCAGCACGGCGAAGCCGCGCTCGGCGAAGGCGTAATAGAGGTTGTAGACGATCTGATTATTCATCGTCCCGCCGAATTGCGGGTGCGGATGCAGGATAATGGCGATTGGCGCGCCGCGCACCGTCGAGGGATGAAAACGGCCCTCGATGCGGCCGGCCGGACCATTGAACATGACTTCGGGCATCTTTACTCCATCATCAGCCGCCGAATTCAAAACGCGCGAGCCTCACCTCTGGCCGCCGCCTTGACTTGCGAAACGGGCGCATCCTAAATAAAAAAGCTGCGTTAATCTGTCGACATTTGGGGTTGCTCGCGCGGCCACGCGAACGTCCTTACGGATTATCTCTTTAAGAAAGCTTCTCCGCTGGCCGCTTGGCGACCGGAGCCTGAGGCGGATCGACCGCATCGCCACGGCGGCTTACTTTAGCACGCCCGTCCCAACGAATTGCAAGCATTTTGGTTGAGGGCCGGCATTCTATCCTTTTGAACAAGGGCCCATAGCCGTGCAGGGACCACGCGCGTATCTCGACCATAACGCCACGACGCCCCTGCATCCGGCGGCGCGGGACGCGATGTGCGCAGCTTTGGCGCGGCCGGGCAACGCCTCCTCCGTCCACGCGGAAGGGCGCGCCGCCCGCGCCGCGATCGAGACGGCGCGCATCGAACTTGGCGCCTTCGTCGGTGCGCCCGCCAAAGCGATCGTCTTCACCTCCGGCGGCACGGAGGCGCTCAATCTGGCGCTGACGCCGCATCTCGTCGTCGGCGCGGCCAAACAACCCTTTGAGCGGCTTCTGATCGGCGCAGGCGAACATGCGGCCGCGCTCGCCGGCCATCGCTTTCCAGCGGATGGCGTCGAGATCATGCCGTTGACCCCGCAGGGCGTCCTCGACCTCGAAGCGCTCGAATCCGCTCTTGCCCGCAACGCCGGGCGGCGCGTCATGCTGGCGCTGCAGGCGGCCAATAACGAGACCGGCGTCATTCAGCCGGTGGCGGCCGCGGCACGGCTCGCTCACGCGGCGGGCGCGGTCCTCGTCTGCGACGCGGTCCAGGCTGCGGGCAAGACCGATTGCGACATCGGGCGCCTTGAGGCCGACGCGCTCATCGTCTCGGGGCATAAATTCGGCGGCCCCCAGGGCGTCGGCGCGCTTTGTTTCGCCGATCCGGCCTCCCATATAGGAGAAACGATGATTCGCGGCGGCGGACAGGAGCGCGGTGCCCGCGCCGGAACCGAGAACGTGGCCGCGATCGCCGGCATGGCTGGCGCGCTTCGCGCGGCGGGGGAGAGGCTGGAGCTTGAGCGGAAGGTTCTGGCGGCTTTGCGGGACGGTCTTGAAAGCGAGATCGCGCACATCGCCGGGGACGCGGTTTTCTTCGGGAGCGGGGTGGCGCGGCTGGCGAATACGTCATGTTTTGGGGTTCCGGGCATCGAGGCCCAGCTTTTGCTAATGTTCCTCGATATCGAGGGCGTGGCGGTCTCTTCCGGGTCAGCCTGTTCGTCCGGAAAGGTGAAGCGCTCGCATGTGCTGACGGCGATGGGCGTCGCGCCGGAGCTGGCCGGCGGCGCCATAAGGGTCAGTCTCGGGTGGGATTCGTCCGAAGAGGACTGCGCCCTGTTCGTGAAGGCCCTGGAAAAGGCGGTCCGGACGAATAAAGGGAGGCCGAGGGGCGCGGCGTTTGAAGCGGCGTGAGAGATAAAGCTTTGAAGATGGCGCGCTTGGCCCGATATATGATTGCGGTCTGAACCGGCGGTCCTTGAAACCGGCTGGGTGAGGAGAAATAGTATGGCAGCGGTCCAGGAGACCGTCGACCGCGTCAAGTCGGTCGACGTCAGCGAGTATAAATACGGTTTCTTTTCCGACATCGAGTCCGACAAAGCCCCAAAAGGTCTGAATGAGGACATTGTCAGATTCATTTCATCAAAAAAGAACGAACCGGACTGGCTGACCGAATGGCGTCTCGGCGCCTTCCGCCGCTGGCTGACCATGCGCGAGCCGGAATGGGCGCGGGTCGAGTTTCCCAAAATCGACTATCAGGATCTTTATTACTATTCGGCGCCGAAGACGGCGGCGGGTCCGAAATCGCTGGATGAGGTCGATCCTGAGCTTTTGAAGGTTTACGCCAAGCTCGGCATTCCGCTCCAGGAGCAGGCGATCCTAGCCGGCGTCGTCAACCCCGAGCGCCGCGTCGCCGTCGACGCCGTGTTCGACTCGGTGTCCGTCGTCACCACCTTCAAGGAGGAGCTGGCCAGGGCCGGCGTCATCTTCTGCCCGATCTCGGAAGCGGTCCAGACCCATCCGGAGCTGGTCAAGAAATATCTCGGCTCGGTCGTGCCGACGACCGACAATTATTATGCGACGCTGAACAGCGCGGTCTTCTCTGACGGCTCCTTCGTCTATGTGCCGCCCGGCGTGCGCTGCCCGATGGAGCTCTCGACCTATTTCCGCATCAACGAGCAGAACACCGGCCAGTTCGAGCGCACGCTGATCATCGCCGACAAAGGCTCTTACGTCTCCTACCTCGAAGGCTGCACGGCGCCAAAGCGCGACGAGAACCAGCTTCACGCCGCCGTCGTCGAACTCATCGCGCATGAGGACGCCGAGATAAAATATTCGACCGTGCAGAACTGGTATCCGGGCGATTCCGAGGGCAAGGGCGGCATCTATAATTTCGTGACGAAGCGCGGCGATTGCCGCGGCGCGCGCTCGAAAATCTCCTGGACGCAGGTCGAGACGGGCTCGGCTATCACCTGGAAATATCCGTCCTGCATCCTGCGCGGCGATGAATCGCGCGGCGAATTCTACTCCATCGCCATTTCGAATGGACGCCAGCAGGTCGATTCGGGCACCAAAATGATCCATCTCGGCAAGAACACGACGAGCCGGGTGATCTCGAAGGGGATCGCGGCGGGCCGCTCGCAAAACACTTACCGGGGACAAATTTCGTCCCACCGCAAGGCGACGGGCGCGCGCAACTTCACCAATTGCGATTCGCTCCTGATCGGCAATTCCTGCGGCGCGCATACGGTGCCCTATATCGAATCGCGCAATCCCTCGACGCAGTTCGAGCATGAAGCGACGACCTCGAAAATCTCCGACGATCAGCTGTTCTACTGCATGCAACGCGGGCTTTCGGCCGAGGAGGCGACGGCTCTGATCGTCAACGGCTTCGTGCGCGATGTCCTGCAGCAATTGCCGATGGAATTCGCGGTCGAGGCGCAAAAGCTGATCGCGATCTCGCTTGAGGGCAGCGTCGGCTGATCCCGAAAGACGCCGCCCGAACGAAACGGATTTGAAGGATTGGATGCAATGCTCGAAGTGAAAAATCTGACCGTTTCGGTCGCGGGGCGGACCATTCTCGAAGACCTCAACCTCACTGTCGAGGACGGCGAGGTGGCGGCGATCATGGGACCGAATGGAACCGGCAAGTCGACGCTCTCCTATGTGATTGCCGGTCGCAAGGATTACACGGTCGAAGCGGGCGAGATCCGCCTCGACGGCGTCGATCTCCTCGAACTTGAGCCGGACGTGCGCGCCGCGCGCGGCGTCTTCCTCGCGTTCCAGTATCCGATCGAGATCCCGGGCGTCGCGACGATGACCTTCCTCAAGGCGGCGCTGAACGCGCAGCGCAAACAGCGCGGCGAGCCAGAGCTGACGACGCCGGACTTCATGAAGCGCGTCAAGGTCGCGGCCGAAAAGCTCGACATCAAGCAGGACATGCTAAAGCGCGCCCTCAACGTCGGCTTTTCCGGCGGCGAGAAGAAGCGCATGGACATTCTCCAAATGGCGCTCTTGGAGCCCACCTTCGCGATCCTCGATGAAACCGATTCGGGCCTCGACATCGACGCGCTGCGGATCGTCGCCGGCGGCGTCAACGCGTTGCGCTCGCCAAAGCGCAGCTTTCTCATCATCACCCATTATCAGCGCCTTCTCGACTATATCGTGCCCGACACGGTGCATGTCATGGCGCAGGGCCGGATCGTCAAAAGCGGCGGCGCGGACCTTGCGATCGAACTCGAAAAGAGCGGCTACCGCGACTATGTGGCCGATCAGGCGGCGGTTTGAGGGACAGGCAATGAACGCTCCAGTCGCAACCCCGCGCACGCCGGCCGAAACCGCCCTCGCTGAGACCTTCGACGCCGCCCTTGCCGGCCTGCCCGGCGGCGACGGCGTCCGGCAATTGCGCGAGGCGGCGTTCGGCGCGTTCCGCGCGGCCGGCCTGCCGCATCGCCGCGTCGAGGCCTGGCATTACACGGATCTGCGCGCGCTAATGCGCGAGGTCCCGCCGCTCGCGCCGCCCTCGGACGCCGCCGCGATCGAGCGCCTGCGTCACGAGTTCGCGGCGGCCGCGCCCGCCCGTCGTCTCGTCATGGTCGATGGGGTATTCGTCCCCGAACTGTCCGATTCCCCGCCGCCCGGCGTCTCGGTGCGTTCGCTCGCCGCCGTGCTGGCCGAGGCGCGGCCCGACCTCATCGCGCTGCTCGCCGCACAGGATTTCGGTGGGACAGATACGATCGTCGCGCTGAACGCGGCCCTGATGCAAGATGGCGTCGTGATCGAGGTCGCGCCGGGCGCGGCCATCGCGGAGCCGATCCGCATCGTTTATGCGAGCGCGTCGAGTACGCCCGCCGCACGGTTCTCGCGTTCCGCGGTCATCGTCGGCTCCGGCGCCTCCTTGCTGGTCTCCGAGGAGAGCCACGGCTCTTACGCGGGCCAGGCTCACAATTGCCTCGTTGTTTCCGTCGGGGATGATGCGAAATTCGCCCATGCCGCCATGCTGACCGGCATGGCGCCGGGCGCCCTGCGCATCGAAAGCCTGATTGCGCGGGTCGGAGCCCGCGCGCGCTTCGGGAGTTTCGCGCTGATCGCGGGCGCCGGCGGTCTCGTGCGCCGGCAGATTTTCGCGCGTTTCGAGGGCGCCGACGCGGAAGGCGTCCTCAGTGGCGTCTCGCTGCTGCGCGGTCGCGAACACGCCGATACGACGTTGAACGTCGAGCATATCGCGCCGGGCTGCAAGGCCCTCGAGAATTTCAGATATATTCTCGACGAGGAGGCGACCGGCGTCTTTCAGGGCAAGATCACCGTCGAGAAAGATGCGCAAAAGACCGACGCCCGGATGCTGAGCAAGGCTCTGCTTCTGTCCGACGACGTGGCGATGAACAACAAGCCGGAGCTTGAAATCTTCGCCGACGACGTCGCCTGCGGCCATGGCGCGACCTGCGGCGGCCTCAGCGAGGATCAGCTCTTCTACATGCAGACGCGCGGCCTGCCCTACGCCGAGGCCGAGGCGCTGCTGCTGG
>DAITNE010000101.1:1715-6500 GCA_036834765.1 Methylocella sp. | reverse complement strand
GCGGTGCAGATCATACCAATCCATGATGTCGCGGATGCCGCCGTCGGGCTGTTCGTAGAAGCGGCTCTCGGTCGCTTCCATGAGCCGGTGGTGGCTGGTGCGGACGGCGGCGTCGCGCCCGCAAAGCACAATAGCGTTCAGCTCGAGCCAATGATGAAGCTGGCCCATCGCGAAGATGTCGATCCCGCCGCCAACGAGACGGTCGACCAGCACGTAGCCATCGAGCATATTCTCGAGCACTTCGTCATCGAGAGGGTCGCGCCGATCGGACAGCTCTTTGTTGATTTGCGGAAATGCGCGCTGAAGCCCGCGAAGTGACGTCTCGATCGCAGGAAGATTGAGCAACGGCAATATGCGCCCTCCGCGCTCGCAGGTTCATTTGATCCGCAAGATAGCGCTCTTTCCAAGATCGGCGACAGCTGCGGGCGAGATAATCACAGCGGGAATCGACCCGCGTTGCAATTGATCGAGCTTATAGCCTCAATAACCTATGGGGAACAGCAATATATTCTAAGGCATAGCAAGGCGGTCGTTCGCCCGCCGCCTTCGCCATTCGCCCCAGCGCCGGCGAAGGTCAAGCCCGGAAGAACTCTGGCGTTTCCAGAAATCAGCTGAACTCGCCGCGAATATATTCTTTCGTCAATTTCGCCTGAGGCGCATCGAAGATCTGGTCGGTTTGGCCGATCTCGACGAGATGGCCGGTCCGGCCGCCCTGCGAGATGTCGACCGAGAAAAACGCCGTCACGTCGGCGACGCGGCGCGCCTGCTGCATGTTGTGGGTGACGAGCGCGATCGTGTAGTCATTCTTGAGTTCGAGCATAAGCTCCTCGATGCGCCGCGTCGCGATCGGATCGAGGGCGGAGCAGGGTTCGTCCATGAGCAGAACCGTCGGCTCCGTCGCCACGGCGCGGGCGATGCAGAGGCGCTGCTGCTGGCCGCCTGACAGGGACAGGCCGCTCGCCTTCAGTTTATCCTTGACCTCGTCCCAGAGGGCCGCGCGCTTCAGCGCATGCTCGACCTTCGCCTCGATGTCCCCCTTGTAGCGGTTCAGCTTCAAGCCGAAGGCGACATTGTCGAAAATGCTCATCGAAAAGGGATTTGGCTGCTGGAAGACCATTCCGATGTAGCGCCGCACGACGACCGGATCGACGTCGCTCGCGTAAATGTCCTGGCCGAGGAAATTCACCTTTCCCTCAAGCCGGAAGCCTTTAACGAGATCATTCATGCGGTTGAGGCTGCGCAGCACGGTGCTCTTGCCGCAGCCGGAGGGTCCGATGAACCCGGTGATCTTGCCCTTCTCGACCGGAACCGCGCTATCCCGAACGGCCAGAAAATTGCCGTAAAAGATTTTGTCCACCTTGCAATCGATGGCGACATCCAAGGCGGCGTTCGCCTTCGGTCGTTCGAGTGAAGCTGACGCGGGCATCGATTTTCTCCCTAGACCTGCGGACGGCCGATGAAACGGCTGAGTATATTGAATGTGAGCACAATTAGAACGAGCACTAGTGACGCAGCCCAGGCGAGCTCAATCTGGTTGTCGAACGGCATGCTCGAGAAGTTGTAGATCAAGATCGACAGCGAAGCGGTCGGCTCGGTGACGCTGCGCAGCCAGTAATTGCTGAAGAGAGCCGTGAAGAGCAGCGGCGCCGACTCGCCGGCGACGCGCGCCACCGCGAGGATGACGCCGGTGACGATGCTCGGGAGCGCCGTCGGCAGCGTCACGCTCCAGACGACTTGCGCGTTGGTGCAGCCCATTCCGATGGCCGCATCCTTCATCCGTTGCGGCACCATTCGCATGGCGCCCTCGGCGGTCAATGTGACGGTCGGCAGCATGAGGACGGCGAGCGCGATGCCGCCGGCAAGCGCCGAATAGGTTCCCATCAGCAACACGACGGCGGCGTAGACGAAAACACCCGCGAGGATCGAGGGAAACCCGGTCAGGACCTTGGACAGGAACCGCGCCGTCGCCGCGACTTTGCTGTCGGGGCGAAATTCGGCGAGATAGACCGCGGCGAGCAGGGCGATGGGAATGCTGATGGCGGAGCCTATCGCGACGGTGACCAGCGTGCCCTGGATGGCGTTGCCGATGCCGCCGCCGACTTCAAAGCCCGCCGGCGGCAGTTCCGTGAAAAGCTCCGTGCTGAGCCGCGCGCCGCCCTTCACGATCAGCATATAGAGAACGGAAAAGAGCGGTACGGCGCCGAGAGCCGCGATCAGCCACGCGCCGACGGTCAGAAAGACGTTCCTGAGCGCCCTCGGCTCAAGAGAATTGTGCCGCAGGTTGAACGATTTTCGCGGTCGCGCCGGGGCCCGCGCGGTCGCGCCGTCAGCTTCGGTCGTCTGCGTCATCATGCTTTCGCCATCTTGCGGGAGGTCCAGACGAGGATCATCGTCCCGATCACATTGACGATGAGCGTAATCGCCAGCAATACGAGCGCAGCATACATCAAAGCCTGGCGTTCGATTTGACTCGCCTCGGGAAAATTCGAGGCGAGGAGCGAGGCGAGGGTGTTTGCGGGCGAGAACAGGGACAGCGAGATCTGGTTGGAGTTGCCGATCAACATGGCGAGCGCCATCGTCTCGCCAAGCGCGCGGCCGAAGCCAAGGACAAGCGCGCTGAAGATGCCGCCGGAGGCGGTCGGGACGATCACTTTGAGAATGGCTTCCCAACGCGTCGTTCCCATGCCGTAGGCGGCCTCCTTGATCTTGTAGGGGACGAGGCCGATGGCGTCCTGCGAGATCGCCGCGACCGTCGGCAGCACCATGATCGCCAGCACGATGACGGCGGGCAGCATGCCCGGGCCGCTCAGCGAAGTCCCGAAAAACGGGATGAATCCCAGGTGGTCATGGAGCCAGTTGGCCCCGGGACGGAGGAAGGGGATGACGACAAATATGCCCCAGAGGCCGAAGACCACGCTCGGAATCGCGGCCAGCATCTCGATCAGCGTGCGGAAGGCGATCGCGATCTGGGGCGGCAGGAAGTCCTGGGTGAGGAAGATCGCGATGGTGATGCCGATGAAGCCGCCGATCAGCAAGGCGAGGAGCGAGCTGTAGAGGGTGCCCCAGATTTGCGGCAGGATCCCGAAAGAGTGGCCCTGCACGTCCCAGCGGGTATCGACGAGGAAAGCCGCGCCGTTCTTGCTGATGGCCGGCACCGCCTGGCCGCCGATTTCCCAGATGATGTACGCCACGAGGGCGATGATCGCGAAGGCGCCCGCCGCCGCGGCCAGAAAGAACGCGCGATCGACGAAATACGCCGCAGCCGACGGCGGCTGCGACGCGGACTTCGTATCGGACAAGACGAACGAGACCACAAATCCCTCTTGCGTTTTCGCGCTTCTGGCCTTTTCGCGCCAATATCCGCTGCGCGCCGCTCCTAATTCGGGGCGCGCAACGGGGAACCGGCCTATTGAATCTTGGCCGAGGCGGCTTTCACCTTTTCGACGACGCTGGGCGGAAGCGGAATATAACCCATGCTATCGGCTATTTTCTGCCCCTCGGTCAAGCCATAGGCGACGAGCTTGCGAAGATAATCGGCCTTCTGCGGGTCCTGTTTCTGGTAGAACAGCTGCCAGGTGAAGGAGGCGATCGGATAAGCGCCCGGATCGGTCGGATCGTCGACCCAGACGATCAGATCTGGCGGAAACTCCGCGCTGGCCAGCGCAAGGGGTCCGCCTTCGCCGCCCGCGGCCACGTATTTCCCGGATTTGTTCTGTAGAAGAGCAACGTCCGCTTTGGTCAGTTTGGCGTAGCCCCACTCGATATAGCCAATCGCGCCGGGTGTTTGCTTGATCGTGGCGGTGACGCCGTCGTTCTTCGGGGCGGCGACGATCTTGTCGCTCGCCGGCCAGTTGACGGTCGTGCCTTGGCCGACCTTCTCTTTAAATTCAGGGCTGATCGCCGCGAGGTGCTTGGTGAAGACGAATGTCGTGCCGCTCGAATCCGAGCGCCGCACCACCGTTATCGGCAAATCGGGAAAGCTGATTCCAGGGTTCGCCGCCGCGATGCGCGGGTCATTCCAGCGGGTGATCTTGCCGAGAAAGATGTCGGGATAGACGTCGCGCGGCAATTTCAGGTCTTTTGGTTTGTCCGGGAGGTTATAGGCGAGGACGATCTCGCCGGCGGTCATCGGCAGCAGAACCACCCCCTTATCGACCTTGGCGATCTGCTCCGGCGTCATCGCGGCGTCACTGGCGGCGAAGTCCACCGTGTTGTTGATCAGATCCTGGATGCCCGCGCCGCTGCCCTTGGCCTGATAATCGACCGTCACGCCGTTGGTCTGCTTGCTGAAGGCTTTGAACCAGGTTGAATAGAGTGGAAAGGGAAAGCTGGCGCCAGAGCCAACGAGGCGTAAGTCGTCAGCGCTCGCCAGCGACATTTGCGTGGCCAAGGCGACCATGGCCGCCATCACAATGATCAAGTTTCGCTTCATCGCTATGCTTTCATGTCTTGAGATTTGCCGATGCTAGATCCTGATCCCACGCGGCTTATTCAGCGGTTCGGAAGGCGCGGACTGTGGGACAACTGCGGACTAGGCGAAAAATGTCATTTAATACTTGATTGCCGACGCCGGTTACCGCTTTGCTTCGCGGCCATCACGCGGATGCGGCCACTCGACGTCGCGCAACGTAAGCACGCCGAGTGACAATCAGATGACAATTTTCACGGCGCGCGTGTTTTTCGGCGTGCGATCGCGCGGCCTCGATCGGCCCCGAATGGATCGCCACAATAGCAGCGGCCCGCGCCACGGCAGCGAAGATCGCGACGACCTGCTGCAACGACTGC
>DAITNE010000101.1:0-1705 GCA_036834765.1 Methylocella sp. | reverse complement strand
CGCCAACCTGCCGATCACGTGCTATCGCGAGCGGAATCGCTCCGTGGTGGAGATGCGCCGCAAGGCGCTGACCAGCGCGTCTATGTCGTCGCGGGTGTTGTAGAGCGCGAGCGAAGGCCGCACCGTCGTCTCGAGGCCGAAGCGGCGCAGTATGGGCTGCGCGCAATGGTGGCCGGCGCGCACCGCGATGCCTTCGCGGTCGAGCGCCGCGCCGACGTCTTCGCTGCGGCAGCCGTCGAGTACGAGCGAGATTATGCTCGCCTTTTCATCCGCGTTGCCGATGATGCGAAGGCCCGGGATGCTGTTCAACCCCTCCGTTACATAGATCAGCAGCTCGTGCTCGTAGGCGGCGATGTTGGCCATGCCGATCGTGTCGAGATAATCGAAAGCCGCGCCGAGGCCGACGGCGTCGGCGATGTTGCCGGTGCCGGCTTCGAAACGCCCGGGCGGCCCCTGATAGATCGTCTTTTCGAAGGTGACGTCGACGATCATGTTGCCGCCGCCCTGCCACGGGGGCATGGCTTCGAGGACCTCGGGCTTGCCGTAGACGACGCCGATGCCGGTCGGGCCAAACACCTTATGGCCGGAGAAGACGAAGAAGTCGCATCCGAGCGCCTGCACGTCGACCGGCATGTGCGAGACGGCCTGCGCGCCGTCGGCGACGACGCAGGCGCCAAGACGATGCGCCATCTCGATCATGTCTTTCGCCGGCGTCACCGTGCCGATGGCGTTGGCGACCAGCGTGAAGGAGACGATCCTTGTGCGCCGGCTCAGCAGCTTTTCATATTCGTCGAGCCGGACCTGGCCCTTGTCGTCGACCGGCGCGACCTTCAAAATGGCGCCGGTCTCCGCGCACAGCATCTGCCAGGGCACGATATTGGCGTGATGTTCGAGCCAGGTGATGAGGATTTCATCGCCCTTTTTGACATTGCGGCGGCCATAGGCCTGAGCGATGAGGTTGATGCCCTCCGTCGTCCCGCGCACGAAGATGATCTCGTTCGTCGAGGAGGCGTTGATGAACCGCCGGCTTTTTTCGCGCGCGGCCTCATAGGCGTCGGTGGCGCGGGCGGCGAGCGCATGGGCCGCCCGGTGGATGTTCGAATTCTCGTTCTCGTAGAAGGCCGAAACGCGGTCGATCACGGCCTGCGGCTTTTGCGTCGTCGCGGCGTTGTCGAGCCAGATCAACGGACGCCCGTGGACATGCTGGCGCAGGATTGGAAAATCCCGCTTGATCGAAGCGGCGTCGAAAGGACGCACGCCAACGCCGATGGTCGGACCGAGTTCGGGCCTCACCTCATGCGCGACAGGATAGATGGTGTGGACGCCGGTCGGCGTCGCCTCGGGAACGGGCGAGGCCGGGACCGCCGGCGGCGCGGCGCTTTCGCCGAGGAAATAGAGCGCCTCGGACGGGATCGCCGGGGCCGAAGAAAGGAATGACGTCGCCGCGCCGAGATTGAAGGGCGCGGGCGGCGTCGGCGCGCCGGAGGGGGTTGGCAGCCCGGCGAAATCGGGAATTGCAGGCGGGTTTGGAGCGGTGGAATGAACGGATGGAGCAGCTGGCGCGCTTGCCGCCGGTGCGCCCGGATGCGGCGTGGCTTGCGGCGCGGAGCTGGCTTTGCCGCCGGGCGCGTTGAGGCCGTTGAGGAAGTAGAGGCCCTCGCCGGGAGCCGACGCATCGGCGGCGGTATAGCCCGCGCCGCCGTGG
>DAITNE010000100.1:4265-6518 GCA_036834765.1 Methylocella sp. | reverse complement strand
AACTATATAACATGGAAAAACCTTTGCTCAAAACCACAGCGGCGCGCGCCTTGGTCGATCAATTGATCGTCAATGGAGTGGATCATGTGTTCTGCGTTCCGGGGGAGAGCTTTCTTTCGGTCCTCGACGCCATTTACGAACGAAAATTGCCGCTGACGGTCTGCCGCAACGAAGCCGGCGCCGCGATGATGGCGGACGCCTATGGCAAGGCGACGGGCAAGCCCGGGATATGCTTCGTAACCCGCGGTCCCGGGGCGGCGAACGCTTTCGCCGGCGTGCATGTCGCGCAGCACGATTCGACGCCGCTCATCCTGTTCGTTGGCCAAGTTGAACGCTTCGTCAAGGAACGCGGCGCCTTTCAGGAGGTCGATTATCGCGCCATGTTCGGCGGCCAGACCAAATGGACCGCCGAAATCGACGATGAGTCGCGTATCGTCGAATTCGTCTCGCGGGCCTTCCACACGGCCTGCTCGGGTCGCCCGGGCCCCGTCGTTCTCTCCTTGCCGAAGGACATGCTCGAAGCAAGCGTGTCTTGCGGCCCCGCGCCGCCGTGTTCCCCGGTCGAGACATCGCCGGGGGCGGATGATATGCGCAGGCTCGCCGCCTTGATCGAAGCCGCCGAGCGGCCGATTTGCATCGTCGGCGGCACGCGCTGGGACGAAGAGGCGAGCCATGCCTTGCAAGAGTTCGCGCGGACCTTCGACATGCCTGTCGCAACGAGCTATCGGCGCGCGCCGCTGTTCGACGCCGAGCATCCCTGTTACGCCGGCGATCTCGGCTTGAACGTGAATCCGAAACTGATTCAGCGTATCAAAGACAGCGATCTCGTCGTTCTCGTCGGCGGCAGACTGGGCGAGATTCCATCGCAGGGCTATCGGCTGTTCGACATTCCGGCACCGCGCATGACATTCGCTCATGTCTACGCGCATGCCGAGGAATTCGGCCGCGTTTATACGCCGGATCTCGTGATCCACGCGACGCCGCGACCATTCGCTGCGGCGCTCAGGGAATTGCGGGCGCCTGCGACGATCTCCTGGCGTGAGCGAACAAGGGCCGCGCACGAGGATTACCTCGCTTTTTCGTCGACGGTGACGCCGTCGGCCGACGTCGATCTGGCCGCTGTTATGATCTGGCTGCGCGACAATTGCGCGCCGGAAACGATCATTTGCAACGGAGCTGGCAATTACGCCTCGTGGATTCATCGTTATTACCGCTTCCGGCGCTTTGCGACGCATATCGCGCCGACCTCCGCTAGCATGGGCTATGGCGTGCCCGCGGCTGTCGCGATGCAGAGACTCTATCCGGATCGAATGGTCGTCTCGATCAATGGCGACGGCGACTTTTTGATGAACGGACAGGAATTCGCGACCGCCGTCCAATATGGCCTGCCGATCATCGTCATTGTCTGCGATAACGCCAGCTACGGCACGATCAGGATGCATCAGGAGCGCAGCTTTCCAGGGCGCGTGATCGGAACCGATTTGCGTAATCCGGACTTCGCCGCCTATGCGCGCGCCTTTGGCGGCTTCGGCGCGACAGTTGAGCGAACACAACAGTTTCCGGAAGCCTTCGAGGCCGCGCGCCGCTCGCGGCAGCCCGCGATCATCCATGTAAAAA
Organism: Methylocella sp.; assembly: GCA_036834765.1. Lineage (GTDB taxonomy): Bacteria > Pseudomonadota > Alphaproteobacteria > Rhizobiales > Beijerinckiaceae > Methylocapsa. The sequence continues at coordinate 4,901 of DAITNE010000100.1, read as the reverse complement.
TCGACCCGGATCGCATCACGCCAACGACGACGCTTACCGCCATCCGCGACGGCGCTATGACGAAGCGATAGGACAAGAGACGCTCCGCGTAACGCTTCGACACAGCCGCGATTAAGACGACATGCGCAGAAGCGACGGCGGCCGCCGCGCTGTGTCACGCGCAAATTCCCAATAGAGCGCCCGCGCCTTCTTGTAGATGGGGCCTGGCTGCAGCGGTCGCTCGTCGATGCGCGTCATTGGCGCGACCTTCTGAAAATTGCCGGTCGAGAAAATCTCATCCGCCGTGCGGAAATCGTCATATGTCAGAGTCATCTCGATGACGGTGACGCCCGCGGCGCGCAACAGGCCAATGACGCGCCGGCGCGTCACGCCATCGAGAAAGGTTCCATTTGGCGCCGGCGTGAAAACGACGCCGTCCTTGACCAGGAACGCGTTGGAATTTGCGAATTCCGCGACGTTGCCCAGCATGTCGAGCATGAGGCAATTGTCGCATCCGCGCTTCGCCGCCTCGATCAGCGCGCGTGAGCCATTCGCATAAAGGCAGCTTGCCTTGGCGTTGACGGGCGCGGTCTCCGCCGTCGGCCGCCGATAGGGCGATAAAGTTATGGCGCCGCCCTTGGGCTCCGGCATCGGCGC
>DAITNE010000100.1:0-4165 GCA_036834765.1 Methylocella sp. | reverse complement strand
GCCATGCGTGCGCGGTCCAAGGATAGCTGGATTGCCGTCGCGCCAGACTCCATCGTAGAAGGTCCACGTTGGCGAAAAAGTTCGGGTCGTGCTCTCGCGAATAGCCATGTCCGGCCTCTCTGACGGCGCCAATTCGCCGAAGTATGAGCCTGTTGTTTTGTCTTGTTGAGTCAATTGCGACCAGCGCGCCTGACGGCCGGCCGACTGCTCGATAATAGTGTTATCAGCGAAATAGATACAAAATCGACAAGGGCGAATGAGCTTGGCTGAGGCGTGCGATCATAACCTTATTTCCCCCGCGGCGATACGCCCGAACAGCGCCTCGTCCATACGAATAAATGCGTGCGTGCGGGGCTCCACAAAATAGATAGGGTCAGAGATGTTTCCCGGATCGAAGCCCTGAGCGACAAGCGCCTGCTTCTTGTGCTTGAACGTGTCCGTGATCTCGAGGCGTTCGCAAATACGCCAGAATAGGGGTCGAGCGTAATCGGGCAGGCGGTCACCGATGTGACGAATCAAAGCCGGCAGTTCGAACCGCTCGTCAACTGCGAGAGCCGCCATCCCGGCGCGCCCATCGCAACCAGCGACCGCGACGCCATAAACATTCACCTCAAGGACGCCAGGAAAAGACGCGATCGCCGCCGCGACCTCGGATGTCGCGACATTCTCTCCCTTCCAGCGAAAGGTCTCCCCGATGCGATCCACGAAATAGTAAAAGCCGCGCGCGTCTTTGCGCATGAGATCGCCGCTGCGCATCCAGGCGTCGCCCGGCGCAAAGACATCGCGCAGAACCTTTTTTTGCCAATCCGCGCGGTTCAGATAGCCCTCGAAATTCGAACTGCCGTCGCGCGCATTGGGCTCGATCGCCGCGATGGCCTCGCCGACCTCGTCCGGTTCGCAACGGATGCAACGCCCCGCCTCGTTCCGCAGCGCTTCCTCGCGTTCAAAATCACATTTGACGATCTCGACACGAAAGCGATGCGCCATAAAAGGCGGCACGCGCCCGATCGCGCCGGGCTCGCCCTCGACGTTGTAGAGAGAGAAATTGCTCTCCGTCGCCGCGTAGAATTCCAGTATTCGGGGAATGGCGAACCGTCGCTGGAAGGCGCTCCACACATCCGGGCGAAGCCCGTTGCCGACGCAGAGCCGCAAGCGATGGCGCTTTTCTTCGGCGCCTGGCGGCGTATTTATGAGGTAGCGGCATAACTCGCCGATATATTGAAACAGCGTACAATCGAAAGCGACGAGATCCTTCCAGAAGCGACCGCTCGAAAAGCGTTCACGGATCACGACGGAACCGCCTGCGAGCAGCATCGCCCACACCGCAACGACGCCGCCAATGGAATGGTACATCGGCAGGCAATTATACATGCGGTCGCTGGGGCTCGCGTCGACGAGGCCGGAAAACCACAGGCACCAGTTCATCAGGCGGCGATGGCTGACGACGGCCGCTTTTGGCAGTCCCGTCGTGCCGGATGTATAAATGTAAAGCGCATGGTTCGACAGCGCTACGTCGCGCTTTTCGTGTTCGGCGAGCGGCGCCGCGGAGAGACGCGCGACCTCAAGGTCGATGCGCGAAAGGCTCTCATCATCGCCGCCATGCACAAAGATTTCGGCGATCAACTCGCCTTGGGCAATTGCGCGCAAGGCGAGCGCGCGGAATTCCTCGGCGACAATAACATGGCGCGCGTGCGAAATAGCGATGCAATTCGCCAGCGATGCGTCCAGAAGATTCGTGTTGAGAAGCGCGACGACCACGCCGACGCGGTTCAGCCCCAACCAGATCGCGACATATTCCGCGCGGTTTCCCATCATCAGGCAGACGGCGTCGCCAATTCCCAAGTTTTGCGCAATCGCCCAGCGCGCGTACCGATTGGAGCGCGCAACAAGTTCGCTGAAGCTGAAGCTCTCTTGCTCCGAAATCAGAGCGGTGGCATCGCCGCGCATGGCTGCGACGTCGTCGAATTCGATCGGGAGAATGCGTCGTGGATCGTCTTCGACATGCGCCGTCTTTTGAAGCGCGCGAAGCCAATCCTTATTTGCGCCCGACCCTCGGCGGGCAGGCTCGACCTTCTCATCTAAGCAGATAGCGCTCATTGCAGACGAGCTTAGCATAAATGGTTGAATGTTATTATATAGGGAAAATCGTCATTCATATCACATTGCGATATCATTGGCGTCCGCTTGATAAAGAGAGTATTTCGTAATGAAAATAGCGATGCAAAGCGTTTCGAATTGTGCATTTCTACACTTTCAAATTGCGACGGTCCAGTGTATTTTACAAATAGCTAATCATATTGATTGAACTTACAAATATCATCAATTTTTTTTCGCGCTCTGTAGCGGTTCCGGCGCGCCTGGTCGCCGCAGCGGACGCGTCGTTAAGGGGTTCGGGATGCGTCGATTTCGGAGAGAAACAATTGCGGTCCACGGCGGCTATGACTGTGATCCAACAACGAAATCCGTCGCCGTACCGATCTATCAGACCGTCGCCTATGAATTCGACAGCGCCGACCACGCCGCCGCCCTGTTCGACCTCGAAGTCGAGGGGTTTAGATACAGCCGAATCGCAAATCCAACGAACGCGGTTCTCGAGCAACGCGTAGCCGAACTCGAGGGCGGCGCCGGCGCGCTCAGCGTCGGGACCGGCCAGGCGGCCTTGTACTACGCCTTCGCAAATGTCGCCGATTACGGGGGCAATATCGTCGCCGCCCCGCAACTCTATGGCACGACGCATACGCTGCTGGCGCATGTTCTACCGAGGCAGGGCATAGGCGTTCGCTTCGCTCAAAGCGAGAAGCCGCAGGATATCGAAAGCGCGATCGACCCCGACACAAGGGCCGTGTTTTGTGAGAGCGTCGGAAATCCGGCGGGCAACATCTGCGACATCGAGGCGCTGGCGGATATCGCGCACGCTCATGGCGTTCCTCTCATTGTCGACAACACGGTTGCGACGCCAATTTTGCTCCGTCCAATCGAGCATGGCGCGGACATCGTCGTCCATTCCATGACGAAATTCATGGGCGGGCATGGCACGACGCTCGGCGGCATGATCGTCGACGGCGGTTCGTTTCCCTGGAAAGATCACGCCGCCCGATTTCCGATGTTCAACGAGCCGGACCATTCCTATCACGGGCTGATCTATGTCGAACGGTTCGGCAAGTGCGCCTATATCGCTCGCGCGCGCAGCGTTTATCAGCGGACCACCGGAGCCGTTCTCGCGCCTTTCAACGCGTTTCTTCTTCTGCAGGGCCTCGAGACGCTCGCGCTCCGCGTGGAGCGGCATGTCGAGAATACGCGAAAAGTCGCGGAATTCCTGCGCACGGATGATCGGGTGGATTGGGTGAATTATGCAGGTTTCTCCGACGATCCATACTATGCGTTGGCGAAAAAATATTTGGGCGGTCGGCCGACGTCGCTTCTGACGTTCGGCATAAAGGGCGGACTCGCCTCGGCGAAGAAATTTTACGATTCGTTGGAATTGATCAAACGGCTCGTCAACATTGGCGACGCCAAGTCGCTCGCCTGTCATCCCGCCTCGACGACGCATCGCCAAATGTCGCCGCAGGAACTCGCCAAGGCTGGCGTAACGCCGGAGATGATCAGGCTGAGCATCGGCATCGAGCACGTCGACGACATCATCGATGATCTCGATCGGGCGCTCGGCCATGCGGTTGCGAGGTCCGCCGGAACGCGTTCCGCGCCGATTGTCCTGGAGAGGGGCTAGCTTTGCGATTTAAGTCGCGCACCGAAGCAGCGCCTTCCTTACACGGCGCATCATTGCAATCGACGCGTGGCGCCATCGCCGGCGCCAGGCGCGATTCCCTTGAAATAGCGTTCGTCAATAATATGCCCGATTCGGCTGTGGCGGCGACGCAGGCGCAGTTCATGCGGCTTGTTCGTGCGGCTCTGGGCGAAACCGCATTCAATTTCCGCTGCTATCTGTCGCGCAACGTGCGGCGAAGCGAAGAGACCCGGCGTCTTCTTCGCCAGACGCATGATGATCTCGACGTCCTTTTCGAGCGCGGCGCCGACGTGCACCGGCCGCAACGACAGGCCGGGCAGGAACACCGGCGCGAGCACGACGATGAGCAGCGGCCACAAGTAATCGACGAGATTGGCCTCGATCGGCGGCGCATGCCGCAGGGCGACGAAGAGCAGGAAG
>DAITNE010000099.1:0-6543 GCA_036834765.1 Methylocella sp. | reverse complement strand
AATCTCATCGGCGATCAGCTGGGCCTGACCCAGAACGGAGGCTTCTGGGGCGCGATCGGTTCGCTCAACGATAATTTCGGCGTTTTGGGCTTCGCCATCGTCGGCATATTCGTCGCGGCGTGGCTGATCTCCTACGTAATCTACAGGGTCAATCGTTACGACGACATCGAGGCCGCGGAGGCCGGCTGATTTGCGACGGACGGTCCTTGCAACGACTTTCGCGCCAGGCGGCGCGCATGACGACGGTGTTTCGGGATTGATGGTTCGCTGATGAGCGTTGAATCGACAATCCTTTTCTTCGCCGATCCGGACGCGCCGCAAAGCGCCGCCGCCGAAGCGCTCGTCGCGGGCTCGGATTATCGCGTCATCGTGGCGACGCGGGAGTCCGAAGCGGCCGACGTCGTCCGCGACGCCCATGTCGACCTCGTCATCGCCGATGTCGATTGCCGGGGCAGCGACGTCGTCGGCTTTCTGTCGCGGCTTCGTTTCACGCACCCTTATCTCGTGCGCATTCTCCTTGTCGGAGACGCTCGCGCCATGCCGCTCGGCGATGCGCTGTCGCGCACCGCCGCCTATCAATATCTGACGAAGCCGCTGCAATCCGATCAGGTCTGCCTCGTCGTCAAGCGCGCGCTCGAAACGCGCGAACTTGCGCGTCGCCACCGGCTGCTCGCGCGCGAACTGAAAATCGGCGAGGATCCGACCTTCTTTCACGACAAGCCCGAGCATCGAACGCGGGTCGAGGCCTCCTCTTTCGAGCGTCTCGTCTACGCCAGCGAGGCGATGTCGGAGCTGTGCAATCTCGCGCGGGACGCGGCGCGGACCGAGCTGCCGATCCTGATCGAGGGCGAAACCGGAACCGGCAAGGAGTTATTGGCGCGCGCGCTGCATTTCCATTCGCGCCGCTCCTCGAGTCCGCTGATGACGCAAAATTGCGGCGGCATCCGCGATGAACTGTTGCATTCCGAGCTGTTCGGCCACCGGCGTGGGGCCTTCACCGGCGCCGTCAGCGACCGCTTGGGGCTGTTTCGCGCGGCCGACGGGGGCACCGTCTTTCTCGACGAGATTTCGGAGATCTCGCCTTCCTTCCAGGTCAGCCTTTTGCGCTTCCTGCAGGAGGGCGAGGTGAAGCCGCTCGGCACCGACCAGACGATGGTCTGCGACGTGCGCATCATCGCGGCCTCGAACCGGCCGCTGCGGCGCCTCGTCAAGACCGGCGCATTTCGCGAGGACCTGTATTTTCGCCTCAAGGGCTTCGAACTCGACGTGCCTCCGCTCCGAGCGCGGCCGGCCGACATTCCGGCGCTCACCGAATTTTTCGTCGCCAAGCATGGCGGGCTTCTGGGCAGTCGCGTGCTTGGCGTCGCCAATGACGTGATCGAAACCTTCAAGGCCTACACCTTTCCCGGCAATGTGCGCGAACTTGAAAACGAGATCCGCCGCATGGTCGCCGTCGCCAAGGATGGCGAATATCTGACTCGGCGCCATCTGTCGCCGGAGCTCGCCAACGCGCGGTCGCACCGCCCGCCGCGCAGCTCGGCCTCAAGGCCGACGGCAAGACGCTGAAGGAGATGGTCGAGTCGCTGGAGCAGCAGCTCGTGCTGCATACGCTCGAAAAACAGCGCTGGAACCAGAGCCGCGCCGCGAAAGAGCTGGGCCTCTCGCGCGTCGGCCTCGCCAACAAGATTCGCCGCTATGCGCTCGACGAGAAAGGCCGGCATCCCGACTGATCGCGCGGATTGATGACTTTGGTCTCGTCGCTCGAATGCTCGTCAGGCGTCCGCGCCAAACGCGTGGTGCATGACCTCGAAGCGCCGGCCATCAGGGGGCCGCCCAAAGTCAGAATCTCTCCAGTCTTCGGGTCAAGCGCGATGGACGGCGAGCGGCCCGAAGGCCTGCGTGACCGGCATCATCTCGATGGAGTTGATATTGACGCGCGCGGGCAGCGTCGCGACCCAGTGCACGGCTTCGGCGATGTCCTCTGGCGTCAGCGCATCGGCGCCCTCATAGAGTTTGGCCGCCTTCTCCGCGTCGCCGAAGCGCACCACCGAGAACTCCGTGCCGCCGACGAGACCCGGCTCTATATCCGTCACGCGGATTTTCGTGCCAAGAAGGTCGGCGCGCAGGTTCAGCGAGAACTGCCGGACGAAGGCCTTGGTGGCGCCGTAGACATTGCCGCCGGGGTAGGGATAGAGCGCCGCCGTGGAGCCGAGGTTGACGATATGGCCGCGTTCGCGCGCGACCATGCCGGGCAGCACCGCGCGGGTCACATACATCAGTCCTTTGACGTTGGTGTCGACCATCGCCTCCCAGCCGTCGAGATCGGCCTCTTGCGCCGGCGCTAGCCCACGCGCCAGTCCGGCGTTGTTGACCAGAAGGTCGATGTCCGCGAAGCCCGCGGGAAGGCCGGCGATCGCGGCCTCGACCGCGGCCCGGTCGCGCACGTCCAGCACAAGCGGATGGATGACGTCGCGGCTGAACTCGGCGACGAGCGCGTCGAGCCGCTCCCGCCGGCGCCCTGCGGCGACGATGCGGGCTCCGCCGGCTGCGAAGCGTCGCGCGATCGCCGCGCCGAAGCCGGCCGTGGCGCCTGTGACGAGGATGATCATGGTGCTATCCCGGTATGAAGTTGAACTGCGCCGAAGGAGCTTAAGCCCGTCTCACGCGGGTTTTCGATAGGGCGTCGGCGCCGGTGACGATGGGCGGGCCGTATTCGGGGCCGCGCCGCCCTGGGAAAATTCACTTATTGGACAACGCGCACCGTCGGCGTCACCGGAACGTCCTCGATCGCGGTGTTAAGAGCGATCAATTGCACCAGCAAACCGAGAATTCGCTTGGTGTTGGTCGCGCCTTCCGCCGGCACGCAATAATTTATGCCCTCGTAGTTCACGGACAAATAGCAGGGGCCGGACGATCCGTCGGTGACGTAGAACAGGAAGTCGTCGTGAAGCGGTCCATAGTCGATCGCCTCGCGGCTGGACAGTCTGATGCGCCCCTGTTCGCCAGCGGCCACGATACGGCCGAGATATTGAAAAATCGCGAAAGCGGAGCGCGGCAAAATCTGCAGTTTCACGAGTTCGCCGTCATGGCCGACGTAAATTACGGTGTGCTCTTCCGCGGAGACGATAGACTGGCCGCAGATTGGCGAATTCGACGCCGGCGGCGCGGTGGGCGACCAATACAACCGGTCGAAACAGAGCTGGAATTTTTTTGGCGGTTGCGATTTGTCCAGACTCGAAACCATGACGCTCCCGGTTTCCCGACTGGCGCCTTTGACCGGCACGGGTTCGCTCGATAAGCCATACTCCATTGCGAGCGTTACGAAATGTTGGAATTTGGCGAATGTTTCCGGATCGAGCGGGTCATTGCGCAGTTCAGTTCTTTCTTGGCCGCGCTGCACGATCAGCCTGTCGGTGAACAGATAGAACAAAATCTCGCGGGAAGCGCCTTGTTGAATGAACAGCTGCAGAATATAGGGGTCGACCTCATGCAACAGGCCTGTATAGAAGTCCTTACTCTCCGATGGCGACACCGTGAAATTCGTCGAACCGCTGATGTTGGCGGAATTGCCGACAAAACCGTTGCCGGCCGCCGGATTGGCGCCGAACACGGCCTCCTGCTGCAGGATATGCGTCGTCGCGTTGGCGGCCGCCGTGACCTGCGGGCCAAGGATCAAAGGAGGGAGCCCGAGGGTCGCGGCCGACGCGCCAGATCCATTGATCTGGCCGAGCTGGACAAAGCTCAAAGGCTCGGCGTGACTGGCGCGTATGACGTTCGTCAGGATCATGGCGTCTCGGGACTGCGCCGCGACGACGTCATATGTCCCAACGCGATTGTCGAAGTGATCATAGTAGGCGCAACCCGACATCAGAAGCGCCAAGGCCCCTAGAATGCAGCGAGGCCGCGTGCGCATTCATGCCCCCAAAACCCAGGCTGGCGCCGATGCCGGCGAATCCAGAGGCTTGAGTTTGCATTTGGGAGCAGGCCCGTCAAGCCGCCGCTGAAACCGATGCGATCCCGGCTGGGGTTCGCCGCCGGCGCGGGGAGCGTCCGCGCCTCCTCCGATCCGCTCGCCACCGGCGGGCGAGCCCGGCGCGGCGGCTGAGAGTCGTTGACAGCGCCAGTCAATTTGCATCTGCTACCGGCCTCCGAGTCGCCATGCCCGAAAGGCCGCAGCCATCAATGCGAGGAGAGCCCCGCGTCCCGACGGAAATATGTGCGCTCTGGCTTTGCGACGCCCCCGCGCCGGAGATCGGGCGCGTCGAGGCGGCCCTGGCGCTTCTCGTCGCCGCCGCAAACCATGCGCGCGAGCGATGGCCCCGGATCTTTGGAAACCCGCCCGGCGCGCGGATTATTTGTCCGGGGGCGCAAACGCCGCCGCAGGCGCTGGTCGAGGCGGCGAAGTCGACCGGTTGCGCGCTCTCGCGGATCGACGGTCCGGCGAATTTACTCCTGGCGCAATGCGATCTCGCGATCGTCGGGTCAGCCGAGGATCTGCTGCGGGCCGGGCTGCTGCCGGCGCTGATCCTTCCGTCGGCGGCCGACCCGGTCTTCCGGTTCGACAGGGGCGGCGCGCGCCCGCTTGCGGCCGGCGCGCGGCGCAATGACGAGCCATTGTCGACCGCTGCCCCCGAATTGATCGCGGCGGCCGCGCTGGCGCCGCCGCGCGGGAGCGAGACGATAAGGCTCTCCGATTATCTGGCCGAAGATCCGGATTTGAACGTCGGGCGTCACGGCTACGACATGCTGTTGTGGCTGATCGGCCAGCGCGCCGACGCCGCCGGCGCCCCAGACGATTCCTGGGAGCGCGCGCTCGCCGTCGCCAGACAAGCGACGCCCGGCGCGCTCGGCGCGGTCGAGGCGATGCGGGCCGCGCACGCGCGGGCCGACGCTCTGGCGATCGCCTTCGGCAAACGTTGGCGCAGCATGCTCGTCGCACGTTCGTTCCTGCTGCTTCTGGCGAGCGTCTGTTCGGGCTTGATAGGCACGCTTTTTTCATGGCTGTCGGTGGTGACGATTCCCATCCAGGCCGCCGTCACCGTCCTGATCTTCGTCGACGAGCGCCATGCGGCGCGCAATCGGTGGCGCGGCAAATGGATCGAATACCGGCGTCTCGCCGAAACCTTGCGCGCCGAGCGGTTCCTCGCCCTGTGCGGCGTGACGCCGGCCCACGCCGGCGAGGCGGACTGGGTCGAGTGGCTAACCCGGCGCGCGGCGCGCGCGGCCGCGCCGTTCGACGCGCTTGAGGACGTCGCCGCGCCAGCCGTCATCGCGCATCTCGCCGATGTCGAGATCGGCGGGCAGATCGCTTATCATCGCGATGCGTTCCGCCGGTTTCGTCGGCTGGACCATCGCATTCGCCGCGCGGCCGTGATCTCGCTTGGCGTCTTCGTGGCGCTCGGCGCCGCGCTGGCGGCCCTCACGCTCGCCCATTTCAAAGTCATTTCGGTCTCATTCACCTCCGCCATAAGCCTCGCATTCATGGCCGCGCCAGCGCTTTACGCGACGCTGAACGGCGTGCGCCGGGACCTCGACGTCGTCCGTCAGGCGGCGCGCTCGGCCGAAATCGCGGCGGACCTAAAGCGCCTCGCGGGTGCGATGGCGAGCGCCCCGGCGACCGCGCAGACGGCCGGCGCGGCCGGCTTGCGCGCGGCGGAAATTATGCGCAATGATGTCTCCAGCTGGCATGGCGTGGTGGAAGTCTTGTGAGCGCCGGAAGGCAAAGTTCCATGACGGAGACGGCTGGCGCAGACACGGCGACTCTGGCGCGCGATCGCCATTTTTTCGAGGCGGGCCGCAAACGAATCCTTTCGATCGACGGAGGCGGCGTACGCGGCGTCCTCGCGCTCGGCTTTCTCGAGCGTCTCGAAGGCATTCTCGCCGAGAACGCCGGCCGGCCGGTGCGATTATGCGATCATTTCGATCTGATCGGCGGCACGTCGACCGGCGCCATCCTTGCGACCGCGCTCGCGCTCGGTTATTCGGCGGCCGACATCCGCAGCTTCTACCTCCGGCTGGGACCGCTGATTTTTCGCAGGCCCTATTTCCGGCTGCCGGGTTGGCAGTCGGTGTTCGACGCCGAGGCGTTGCGCCGCGAGATCGTATCCGTCGTCGGCGCGCGCACGCTCGATTCGCCAGATCTGCAGACGGGGCTCGGCGTCATGCTCAAAAGGATCGACGCCGGCAGCTCGTGGATTTTGACGAATAATCCACGCGCCGCTTACTGGGAGACGCCAACTGACCGCTCTTTCATCGGCAACCGGCGCTATTCGCTGGCTAATATCGTGCGCGCCAGCACGGCCGCCCCGCATTACTTCGACCCCCAGCTGATCGAGATTGTGGAAGGAGCCTCGCCCGCCTTGTTCGTCGATGGCGGACTGACTCCGCACAACGATCCCTCCCTTGCGCTGCTCCTGGCCGCCACGCTGCCCGGCTACCGCATCGGATGGCCCTTGGGCGCCGACAAATTGACGATCGTCTCGATCGGCACTGGTTCGTATCGCGAGCGGTGTTCAGCCGACGAGTTGCGGCGCGCGAGCGCGG
>DAITNE010000098.1:2525-6577 GCA_036834765.1 Methylocella sp. | reverse complement strand
CGAGGCCGCGCAGCGCCGCTATCAACATTTCTACCTTGTGATCTCCGCCACGGCGATGAACCGCGTCGGCAGAATCGGCTGCGCGCCGTCGATAACTTTCGGCAGGCTCACGCGGGCCATCCCATAGGCGTAGGTAATTTCCGAACGCGTCTCCTGCGGCGAGGCCGCGCCGCCCTGTCCGGCCGGCTCGTCGGCGGCTTCGACGGGCGTCGCGCGACGCCATGAAGGCCAGCAAGGACATGGTGCTCGGGCGCGGCTTCTGGCAGCGTAACATCGGCGGGCCGAGGCGGCGGCAGCGGCGCCTCGGCCGCGAGATCGGCGCCGGCCGGCGGCTTGCCCGGCGCCATCCGCGCGATCTCGATATCCTGCTCGATACGCTGTCGCTGCGGCTCGCTCTTGCTGCTGGGCGCCCCGAAGACAGACGCCACATTGCGCATCAGGCCGCCTAAGAGAGATCCCTGCTGCGGCTCGCTCGAATCCGCCAGCGCGGGCGCGGCGGCGGCTTTGCGCGCCGCGTTGGAGGCGACCATGGTCTCACTCTCTCGCGGCGCATTGCAGTCGCGAACGCCGAGCGCGATCAGCTCCGCGCCGCGCAGGACCTTGTAGTCCCGGGTGAGGCTTCCAAGCCTCTCGCGCACGGCCGGGGGATAGGAATTGAACAGCTGCTGCGACACATCGTAATTGCTCTGATGGTTGCGCGGATCGTAAGCCATATGAAACTTCAGCGTGCTATCGGGATAGACGCAGACATTGGGAAGGCTGAGCGCGAGGGTGCAGGCCGAGCGGCACTCATGCAGCCTGACTTCGCGGTCCGTGGCGCGGTAGAGTTCGGTCCGGCTCTGATATTCGTTCACATAGCCGCCGACGTCTTTCATGACGACGACCGGGGCCGGCATCGGCGGGGGCGCGAGATAACTCAATGTTCACCCGTTCTGAAGCTGTCGAGCCTGACGCAAATCCGTTTCGGCTCCACGATAGGCAGACGTGGTGAACGCTCTCTTAAGCAAACGCATCAATGCGCGAGATCGAGACAACCAGCTTGCACAACAAGCTTGCGCCGAACCGGCGACGAAGTGGCGGCAGTTTGACCGCAAATATGGCGCGACTTTGTCGCGGCGAGTGACTGTCGCAGCAGGGCGTGGCATAAGATGAAGATGACTCATGACCCCCAAAGCGGCGCGGATCCCGGCTTCGGCATTTACGTGCACTGGCCCTTCTGCCTGTCGAAATGCCCCTATTGCGATTTCAACAGCCATGTCCGCCAAGGCGCACTGGACGAGGCGCGCTTCGTCGCGGCCTTCGCCCGCGAACTCGCCCATCGCGCCGCGCTGACGCCAGGGCGCGAGATTGCATCGATCTTTTTCGGCGGCGGCACGCCATCCTTGATGAAGGCTTCGACCGTCGGCGCCATTCTTGAGGCGATCGCCCGTCATTGGAGCATCGCGAAAGGGGCGGAAATCCCGCTCGAAGCCAATCCGACCAGCGTTGAGGCGGAGCGTTTTCAGGGCTATCGCGCCGCCGGCGTCAACCGCGTTTCGCTCGGCGTGCAGGCCTTGAACGACGCCGACCTTAAAGCGCTCGGACGCATGCACACCAGCGCCGAGGCGATGGCGGCCGTCGCCCTCGCCGGCGCGGTTTTCGAGCGCATCTCATTCGATCTCATTTATGCGCGGCCGCGCCAGACCGTTGCCGACTGGCGCGCCGAGCTTGCCCGCGCGCTGCCGCTGGCGCGTGACCATCTCTCGCTCTACCAGCTCACCGTCGAGCCCGGCACCATGTTCGAGCGCCTCCGCGCAGCCGGAAAGCTCGCCGTTCCCGGCCCGGATCTTGGCCGCGATTTCTGGGACGCGACGCAGGAGATGATGAACGAGGCGGGACTGCCCGCCTATGAGATCTCCAACCATGCGCGCGCCGGCGCCGAAAGCCGGCATAATCTCATCTACTGGCGCTATGGCGAATATGCCGGGATCGGCCCCGGCGCGCACGGGCGCATCCTGTCGGCTGAAGGCCGGCGCGCGCAGGCCTGCGAGCGCGACCCTGAAAAATGGATCGCGGCGGTCGAAGCGAACGGCCATGGGCTCATTGAGGATTCAGGCCTTTCGCTCGAAGAACAGGGCGACGAATTCCTGCTGATGGGCCTGCGTCTCGCGGAAGGCATCGAGCCGCGGCGGTTCGAGGCCATATCGGGGCGCGTTCTCGATCCGCGCCGCCTCGCATCGCTGATCGGGGACCGCATGGTGGAACAAACGCCCGAAGGCCGCATCAAGGTCAGCGCCGAGGGGTTTCCCGTGCTCGACGCGGTGGTCGCCGATGTCGCGGCCTGAGGCGCGCGCGAGATGTTGCCGGGAAGCAACGGCCCGCAATTTTCGCACAAGCAAAGGCGTTGAATCTGCGGTCCGATTCGAGGGGACATATAGGCGCCACATTCCGCGACTTAATCTCGGCGTTGGGACGATCGCTCTGCGCCCGTTGAATATCGACGGCGGCAGGCCGCTTTCGTGATGATAGCCGCGGCGGCGGGTCGCGGGATGTTGTGTGTTGTTACGCGACGTTAACGGGTCCGGCTCCAGAAGTGGGATCGCTAAAGTTTTAAAGATCGCCAAAGGCGGTCTCACCCCTCCAAGAGCGGCAGCCGCCGTCGAACCTGCGAGACTGAATTTGCGAATTGGCTGCCGCCGCATCCTCTCGGGAAAACAGGCCCGCTTCGCGGTCGTCTCCGTCGCCGCGGCCTTGTGCAGCCTGTTCGCGGCGTCCTCGACCGAGACGGCGGTCGCCAACGGCGACACCCGCAGCCTCGATCTTTATCATTCCCACACCGGCGAATCGATCCACGCGACGTTTCGCGTCAACGGCGCCTACGATCCCGCCGTTCTCGAAAAGCTGAACTATTTCCTGCGCGACTGGCGCAACAATGACGTCACCCACATGGATCCGCGGCTGTTCGACGTGGTGTGGGAAGTCTATCGCACCGCCGGGGCCACCCAGCCGATCGAGGTCGTTTCGGCCTATCGCTCGCCCGAGACCAACGCGATGCTGCGCGCGCGGTCCAAGGCGGTGGCCGAGCACTCGCAGCATATTCTCGGCAAGGCGATGGACAGCCGCATTACCGGCCTGTCGATGGAGCAGATTCGCGAGATCGGCATGCGTCTGCAAAGGGGCGGCGTCGGCTATTATCAACGCGAAAACTTCGTCCATCTCGACGTCGGCAATGTGCGCCACTGGCCGCGCATGAGCTATGACCAGATCGCTCGCCTGTTCCCGGACGGCAAAACCGTCCATCTCGCCGCCGACGGCCGCGCCCAGCCGCACTATCAGGAGGCGCTTGCGGAGATCGCCGCGCGCGGCGGCGTCGCGAGCGATGTCCCGACGCAGGCGCAGGGCCCCAATCTGTTCGGCTGGTTGTTCGGCAATCACGAGCAGGACCGCGAGGAGGAGGCGATCGCCGCGCGCGAGGCAGCGCCCGGCCGCGGCCCGCAGGTCGCCTCTCTCAACCCGGCGAGCGCCCCCGCGCCGGCTCACATGACCGCCGCCGAACGCCGCGCCGCCGCGGCCGCTCCCGCGGTGGCCGCGATCGACGCCAGCAACGCGGCCGATTCCGCGCCGATCGCGAACGCAGGCAAGACGCAGGTCGCGGCTCTCGCGCCGCAAAATATTGCGGCCGCCGCCCCGCCCGCCGCGCATCAGGAAGCCGCCGCGGACCCGGCGCCGGCCAAGGCCGGAAAGGCTCTCGTCGCCTCTCTCGCGCCGTTGCCGCCCGCCCGCCCCGCCGATCTCGTCGCCTATGCCGATGTTCCGACGCCGCCAAGCCGCCCCGAGGCGCTCGTTCATCTCGCCTCGCTGGCGCCGCAAGGCGCCGAGGGCGCCGGGGCGACGGCCAAGGCAGACGCCGCAAAGGCCGACGATGCTAAGACAGACCCCGCCAAGATCGATGCTGCCAAGACCGACGCTGCAAAGATCGACTCGGCCGGAAGGCTGGCGCGCGCGGCGAGCCTGCCGGTCGTCATCACGCGAGGCCCAAAAGACCAGCAGGGCCTGCCGGCGAGCGTGCTCGG
>DAITNE010000098.1:0-2515 GCA_036834765.1 Methylocella sp. | reverse complement strand
CGTCAAGGCCGCGGGCGACGACGGCCGGCGCGGCCGAAAACGAGAACGACGAAATCGTGTCGGCGCGGCTCGACCGGTCGAATTACAGCGAGCTGACCAGCGCCACGCCGACGGCGGAGGAGCCCCCGGCATCGGTTCTGGGCCAGGCGTTCACCGGCTTGCGGCAAGCCGCCCGCATCATCCCCGACGCGCTCTCCGCGACCTCCGCGGGCTATAAGCTCGCCTTCAACGCCGCCGCCGGTCTGCTCGATTGCGCCCATTTCACCAAAACCGCGGCCAACGCGCCTCAAGCCGCCGCGAACGGCGTCAGCATTTCCGAAGCGTCGGCGGCTAAGCCGAACTGAGGTTCGTCCTACGAGGGGGCGCACTGGCGCGAGGCGCAAATCTCCGCGACGCCTGTTTCGCGCAAGGAATCCGCGCTATGACAGAGCGGGATCAGGAATCCAAGTTCATCGTGATCTAGAGGCCCCAGCGGAGCCGACGGTGCCCCAATGCCCCCCGAACGCCACTCTTGATGCTGCCGCGCGCGCCGCAGGACGGGCGCCAGTCGGAGACCGCGCTCTTCGTCGCGCGCGGGACGCGGTGCCTTTTGCGCCGCCTCAGATTCTCGACCCTCACCGAATTGCCGCTGCTGTCCGGCCGGCGCGCCGACATCGTCGCTCTCGCCGAAGACGGCCGCGTGCACATCGTCGAGATCAAATCCTCCATTGCGGATTTTCGCGCCGACATGAAATGGCGCGACTATCGCACTCATTGCGACCGCCTTTATTTCGCAATTCCCGCGAGCGTGCCGATTGAGATCATGCCGCAGGACGCCGGCCTCATCGTCGCCGACGCCTATGGCGCCGAAATATTGCGCGAGGCGCCGGAGCATAAGATCGCCGCCGCGACGCGCCGCGCTGTCCTCATGCGCTTCGCCCATGCGGCCGCGCATCGGCTGCATGGGCTCAGCGATCCGGAAGCGGGCGCGCTCGGCCCGCTCGGCTAAAGGCGCCGAACAAGCCGTCAGGCGGTGCCCGGAGGGGCGGCGCGCCGTGAGCCGGGTCCGCGCGGAAGTCCGCCGGGGGATTCGCAGCGGGCGCAAGCGCCGCTTTCGCCTCCTCGACGCAAAAAGCCGCCGCCGCGGCCAACAGGGTCGGGCAAGAGTCGGCCCTTGTTTGGGCGCAGAGGTCGCGCGCGGCGTCCGGGTCGCATCGCCAGAACCCCGCGATGATCTTCGCCTCAGGCAGGCGCCGGCGCAGGCGCCGGATCGCATAGCGCACGTGGGGGGCGCGGATATCCGCCCCGACATAAGACAGGCAAATGATTTGCGCGCCCGAGCCCGGCAGATGCAGAATCCCGCCGACCGTCAATAATTCGGGCGGTTCAACCTTGGCCGGAAGACCGTGCTTTTCCAGAATTTGCGCCAGCAACAGGGCGGCCGCCTGATCGATGGAGTTACGGCCCGCGATGCAGAGAATCGGCTTGCGAGGTTCGTTGGGCGGGCGCGGTCGGCGCAAGCCCCGGCGGGGCCTCCCCTTCGGCAGGCGGCGGCGCGCCGGTCCCAAGGTCGCCATAGGGCCGCCGCGCGGCCGGGGCCGGCACCTCCGGCGCTTCATCGACGTGATCAGACAAATTCTCGATGACTTCCTCCACCGTCTCCCTGATCTTCGTTTGCCCCGCTTCATCGAGAACGCCGCGCGAAAAATCGTCCTGCGCCATCAAGAGGCCGTTCAGCGCCACCTCGTCGTAATAGGCGACGAGCGGCTCCGTCTTGAGAAACTGCTCGGCCTGGTCGGCGATTTCGGCCGCGTCGCCGACGAGAAGTCGCTGATAGAAATGCTCGACCGGCGAGAGAGCCGGCGCGTCGCCGAGGATGACGTCAAGAAAGCTCAGCTGCTCGACATGCCTGCCGATGACGACGAGGCAAACGGTCAGCGGGGTCGAGAGCACGAGGCCGACGGGGCCCCAGAGCCATGTCCAGAATGTCGCCGCGATGACGACGGCGATCGGCGATAGGCCGGTATTGCGGCCATAGAGCAGCGGCTCGACGACATTGCCGACAAGCGATTCGAGCAGGATGAACAAGGCGAGGGTTTCCAGCGCCATGGTCCAGCCGGGATCGACCGCCGCCGCGAGCGCGACGGGAAAGGCCGCCGCAATGATCACGCCGACATAGGGAACGAAGCGCATGAGGAACGCGATGAGTCCGAATAGGATCGGACTTGGAACGCCGATCATGTAGAGGCCGGCCGCGACGATGACGCCGAACATGGCGTTGACGAGAGTCTGGGAGAGGAAAAACCGGCTGAGCCGTCCGGCGGCGTCGTTCATCGCGACCGTGGTGCGTTGCAAATCGTTCGGACCGGCGAGCCTGATGAATCGATTGCGCAGATCTTCGCGCTGCAGGAGGATGAAAATCACGAAGATGACGACGAGGGCCGTCGTTTCGAGAGGCGACAGCGCCGTCCCGGCGATGGTCTGCGCCAATAAGAACGGACTGGGCGACTGTTGCACCACCTCGACCGGCACCGGA
>DAITNE010000097.1:0-6612 GCA_036834765.1 Methylocella sp. | reverse complement strand
GCGAACAGAGTCCCGGTCAGCGGCGCTCGCATGGTGCCGCCCATCATCGCGGCCATCCCAATGAGCGCCCAGGCGCTGGGCTCGCGCGGCAGCAGCAGCCCGATCAGCCAACCGAGGGCGCCGCCCAGGATCAGCAAGGGAGCCAGCACCCCCCCCCGACGTGCCCGACGACAGGGCAACGAGCCAGATGCCGCTCTTGACGAGCAGAACAGCGAGCGCGGCCTGCGCCAGAATATGCCCGCCCAGAAGATCACCGATGACGTCGTAGCCTACGCCGAGCGCGCGCGGCTCGATAAGACCGCCGGCCCCGACCACAAGACCGCCGATGGCCGGCCACGACATCCAGTGGACCGGCAGCTGCTCGAAGACATCTTCAAGCTTGTAAAGCAAAGTCGTGAGCAGACCCGACTGCAAGCCGACGATCACGCCGACGGCGACGCAAATCAGGAGCCCGTACCATGGCAGCGTCAGCTGAAAGCTGGCGGGAAACAGGGGACCCGCACCGAACAGAAAAGGTCTCCAACTGATGGAGACGCCGGCGGCGACGGCGACGGGGATGAAACTGCGGGGCTTCCATTCGAAGAGTAGCAGTTCGACCGCAAGCAGCACGGCGGCGATGGGGGTTCCGAAGATCGCCGTCATGCCCGCCGCCGCGCCGGCGACGAGAAGCGTCTTGCGCTCGGCGGCGCTCAGATGAAAAAACTGGGCGAAAAGGGAGCCAATGGCCCCGCCCGTCATAATGATCGGTCCTTCCGCGCCAAACGGACCGCCCGTGCCGATCGAGATCGCGGACGACAGGGGCTTTAGAACCGCTACTTTGGGCGACATGCGACTGCCGCCAATCAGGATCGCCTCGATCGCCTCGGGAATGCCATGCCCGCGAATCTTCTCCGACCCGAAGCGCGCCATCAAACCGACCGTCAGGCCGCCCAGGACGGGCGCGACGACCATCCATGGCGAGCGAGGGACGGGGGCGCCCATCGCGACAACGGCGGTGCTGATCCTGCCAAACCAGACAAGATTGGCGGCGAAAGCGATCAATTTTATAAGAAACAAAGCCGCGCACGCGCCCCCCGTGCCGACGATGAACGCCATCGCAATTAGCGCAAGAACGCGATAGTCGACCGTGAAGTCTCCGAGTTCCTTCTTCGGTAGCCGGGCGCCAAAGCGCGTCTCTCATCGGAAGCGGCGGAGCCGTGCATGAAGATCCTCCATCGACTGAATAACCGACATGGCCGGCATGTTTGCGAGCTTGGCGGCTGTGTTGCGTCGCCAAATACATCGTAATACGATATAATTCAATGCCGAATACCGAAGGAGCGCTTGATTGGCCAGGGACGCGAAAGGGAACGGCGTGCTGACTCAGACCGACTATGAGGCGCTTGCAAACCTGCGCTACACGCTGCGCCGATTCATGGCGTTCAGCACTTCGGCCGCGCACGCCGCGGGCCTGCCGCCACAACAGCATCAAGCTCTTCTTGCAATAAAGGGAAATCCCGGCGGACAGGCCATGACTGTCGGCCTGCTTGCGGAGCGGCTCCTCATCGCTCCGCACACGGCAGCGGAACTCGTCGGCCGCCTTGCAGATGGGGATCTCGTCGCAAGTGCGGCGGATCCTGCTGATCGCCGGCGCCTGACTCTCTCTCTGACGCCGAAAGCCGAGGACATCCTCCGTTCGTTAAGTCTGATCCATTTGAGGGAGATCAGGGAGCTGGCGCCGGTTCTCGCGGACGCATTGAGAGTTTTGCAGGGACGCGGCGGCTGACGCCCCTAACTTTGGGGAAGCCCGAAGGGCCGTCGCGAAGGTCGAGGGCACATCAAAGTCTCGCGCCGCATCCTTCGAAACGCGCACTTCGCGGGCCTCTCGGGACAAGGGCGAGACTTGAAGCGCGAGACTTCCAAGGATCTCGCCTCGTCTCCTGCCCGCTACCCCGCCTGCACAAAGCTCTCCAGCACCATCTTGCGGCCGGCCTTGTCGAAATCGACCGTCAGCTTGTTGCCGTCCACCGCCGCCACCGCGCCATAGCCGAACTTTTGGTGAAACACACGCGCGCCCTTCGCAAAGGCGGACTCCGCGCTCGACTGGGCGACGAGTTCGCCCTCGATCTGCAGCGGCCCGCGTCGCGCAGCGCCGCCGAAGCCGCCGGACTTTGCGGCGCTCCCCCTCGTTTCTTCGTTGCGGCGCTGCGCGCGCTGCCACCCCGGCGTCGAATAGGACGAGCCGAAGCTGTCCATGTTGGCGAAGCGCGATTGCGCGTAGCCGCCATAGGCCGCGCCCGTCGCCGCCTCGACGACCTCGACATGATCGGCCGGCAATTCGTCGAGAAAGCGCGAGGGGATGGTCGTCTGCCACAACCCGTGAATGCGCCGGTTGGTGGCGAAATAGATCTTTGCGCGGCGGCGCGCGCGCGTGACGCCGACATAGGCGAGGCGGCGCTCCTCCTCGAGCCCGGCGCGCCCAGACTCATCGAGCGAGCGCTGATGCGGAAACAGCCCCTCCTCCCAGCCCGGCAGAAACACCGTTTCGAATTCGAGGCCCTTCGCCCCGTGCAGGGTCATGATCGACACGCGGGGGCCAGCGTCCTTCGCTTCCGCCTCCATCACCAGCGAAATATGTTCGAGGAACGCGCCGAGGTCTGGAAACTCCTCCATTGCGCGGACAAGTTCTTTCAAATTTTCGAGCCGCCCCGCCGCTTCCGCCGTGCGGTCCTTGCGCCACATATCCGTGTAGCCGGATTCCTCTAAAATCATCTCGGTCAGTTCGCCCTGCGGCTTTTGATCGATGAGGCCGGCCCAGCGGTTGAAACTCACCAGAAGATCGCGCAACACTTGCCGCTGCTTCGGCTTCAATTCATCCGTCTCGACCATGAATTGCGCCGCCTGCATCAACGGAATGCGCTGGCGCCGCGAGTGATCGTGCAGCAGCTGCATGGTGGCCTCGCCGAGGCCGCGCCGCGGCGTGTTGAAGATGCGCTCGAAAGCGAGATCGTCGGCGGGCTGGGCGACGCAGCGCAGATATGCGAGCGCGTCGCGGATCTCGGCGCGCTCATAAAAACGCGGGCCGCCGATGACGCGGTAAGGCAGGCCAAGGGTAATGAAGCGCTCCTCGAATTCGCGCATCTGGAACGACGCGCGGACAAGGATCGCGAAGTCATCATACGAGTGGCCGCCGCGCGACAGCTGCTCGATCTCCTCGCCGACGCTGCGCGCCTCCTCCTCGCTATCCCAGACGCCCGTAACGGTCGGCTTCTGGCCCGCTTCGTCGTCGGTGAAGAGGGTCTTGCCGAGGCGCCCTTCATTATGCGCGATCAGGCCAGCCGCGACGGCGAGAATATGGCCGGTCGAGCGATAATTGCGCTCGAGGCGGATCACCTTCGCGCCCGGAAAATCCTTCTCGAAGCGCAGGATATTGTCGACCTCGGCGCCGCGCCAGCCATAGATCGATTGATCGTCGTCGCCGACGCAGCAGACATTCTGGCGCCCCTGCGCCAGCAGCCGCAGCCACAGATACTGGATCGCATTGGTGTCCTGATACTCGTCGACCAGCATATATTTGAAACGGTCCTGATACTGCTTCAGGACTTCCGGGTTTTCGCGCAGCAGGCGTAAGGCTTCGAGCAGCAGGTCGCCGAAATCGGCGGCGTTGAGGATTTTCAGCCGCTCCTGATAGAGCGCATAGAGCGCTGTGCCCTTGCCGTTGGCGAAGGCGGCCGCCTCACCGGGCGGGACATGCTTGGGATCGAGGCCGCGATTTTTCCAGGCGTCGATCTGGAAGGCCAGCGCGCGCGCCGGCCAGCGCTTGTCATCGACATTTTCGGCCTGCAAGACCTGTTTTAAAAGGCGGATCTGATCGTCCGTATCGAGAATGGTGAAGCTGGATTTGAGGCCGACAAGCTCCGCGTGACGGCGCAGGATCTTGGTCGAAATCGCGTGAAAGGTGCCAAGCCAGGGCATCCCTTCGGCGACCGGGCCGGCCAGCATGGCGACGCGGTCCTTCATCTCCCGCGCGGCCTTGTTGGTGAAGGTCACGGCAAGAATTTCATAGGGCCTCGCGCGTCCCTCGGCGATGATATGCGCGATTCTTGTGGTCAGAACCCGCGTTTTGCCTGTCCCCGCCCCCGCCAGCACGAGCACCGGACCGTCAAGCGCCTCGACCGCCACGCGCTGCTCGGCGTTGAGCCCCTCGAGGTAGCGGCGCCCGCCAGCGGCCGCCCGAGCCCGCGCGGCGATGCCGCCCGGCTGCGGCGCCGGGGCTTCGAGACCTGCGAGTGAGAAAGGATCGGTCAAATCGATGCGGCTCCTGTTGCGGCTTCGCGAGCCAGCCGCCGAATCACGCGCGGCGACCTATTATGCGCCTATTCGGCGGGCTCTCCAGAATTGGCCCACGCCCTGGCTTCAATGTGGGGCCTCGGCGCCATTCTGTCGAACCTCAGCTGGAGGCGAATGCCCATTCCATTGTGTGCTTTTGGATGCGGATCGAGGTATCCCAGTGCGATGCCAGACAATTTTTCCGCGCCGCGAAGGGCCAAAGCCAAGTCCAAGTCGAGGCTCGGCGCAACCCGGAGTCGGCGCTGGGGACCAAAATGAACTATAAGTTCGCGATCAGCCACAGCACAGATAGACGAAATTGCGCGACAGTCTGACCATTTTCGCCATCGCCCTGATCGTCGTTTTGACGGCGGCGCTGGTCGGCCCCTATCTCGTCGATTGGAGCGCCGAGCGCGGCTGGATCGAAGCGCGCCTCACCGAGACGCTTGGCGCGCGGGCGAAAATTCGCGGGCCGATCGACCTCAAATTACTGCCGAGCCCATATTTCGTCGTCGACGACATCGAGATCGGCGACAAGACCACGCCCTTCGCCCTCTCCGCCAAAAAACTGCGGCTCGAGCTTGCGCCCGCGGCGCTGCTCCGCGGCGAGGTCGATTTCGTCGAGGCGAGGCTTGAAGCGCCGCGCCTCGCGCTTGACCTTGGCCCTGACGGGGCGTTGCCGCTGGCGCTTCCCGAGGCGGGCGTCGCGGATCGCTTCCGCTTCGAAAGAATCGCGGTTGCAAACGGCGTTCTCAGCGTCATCGATGCGAGGAGCAATCGTCGTCTCGACCTTGAGGGGATCGACTTCGAAGGTGAAGCCGAGTCGCTGTTTGGGCCTTTCAAGGGGAGAGGCGCGCTTGGCGAAGGAGACGCACACACCCCGTTCCACTTCGCGACGGGTCCGGTGGAGAAGGGCGAACTGAACCTCAAGCTCGTCACTGAGGCCCGCGGCTCGCATGTTGGCGTTGATATCGATGGACTCCTCCGTCTGCAGCCGGGCGCACAGCGCTTCGCCGGCGCCGCGAAATTCGAAAGCGCCGCCGAACCGCCATGGCGCGCCTCCGGCCAGCTGACGCTCGATACGCAAAGCGCGACGCTCGATCAGATCGAGCTGCGCATCGGCGAAGAGGCCCATGAACTGAGCGCAAAAGGCGAGGCGGAGCTTGATTTTTCCGCCGCGCCAAAAGCCAGCGCGACGCTCGCCTCCGACGCTATAGATCTCGATGAGTGGCGGGCCTCCGATCCTGACGCGGCCGCGGCCCTCGCGCTGATGCTCCCGCCAGCGTTTCCGCCCCTGCCATTGACGCTGACCTTTGGCGCCAAAACGCTCACCTTTGGCGGCGCCACATTCACCGATGTTTCGACCGATCTCGTGTTCGGCCAGCGGCGAGCGGCTTTCGCCGCGGCGAGCGCAGCGAATGCCGGCTCAAATCCGGAAAATGCGGCGAAACAAATGGCCAGCGCGGAGCCTCCGGCGTGGCTGCGCTTCGAGGCGCGCGGACCCGGAAGATCGCGCCTTTTTCTCGACGGCCAATGGCGGATGGGACCCGAGCCCGGCTTCGAGGGGGCGGCTCAGGCGAGCGCCGAGGACGCGCGCTGGCTCAAGGATTGGCTCGCGCCTCTCGCGCCGCTATGGGCGCCGCATGCCGTTCCCGTTCGCGCCATTGATCTCTCGGCGCAAACGACTCTCTCCCCGACGGCGATAAAGCTCCGCGATCTCGTCGCCGAGATCGACGGCGCGCATGTCACCGGAACGCTCGACTATCGGCTGGCATCAGGATCTGGGCCTTCGCGCCTCGACGCCGATCTCGCGACGCCCGCACTCGACCTTGGCGAGGCCGCCGGTTTCGATCCGCACGACCTCGTGACCCGGATTTTTGGCAACAGCGATGGATCATTGCGGCTCGGGGCGGGCGCGCTGACGCTGGGGCAAGGCGACGGTGGACAGCCCGCCCCGGTCGGCGACCTCAATGTGGATGTCGTCAAGACGGGCGAAAAGATCGAGCTCAATGAATTGACCTTCGAGGGCCAGGACGGCGCCGTGATCACCGCGAGCGGTCTTCTTTCTCAGCAAAACGCCCATATCGACGCGAAAGTTGTTGGCCCCCGCGCCAACGGGCTCGCCGCGCTCCTCGCCAATCTCGCCCCGGGACCGGCGGCGGAGCTCCTGCGCACCCCCGGCGCCGGCCGGATTACCACCGACGACCGGGGGATCCCGGCCGGCAACCAGCCCGTAGGCGGCACCGGGGACGACTTCCGGGCCGGGCGGGTCGGGCTGCCATCGGCCGGGCGTCTGCGGGCCGG